>JBBIHW010000191.1:0-6332 GCA_037446795.1 Acidobacteriota bacterium | reverse complement strand
GTGCAGGGCCACGAGCGGTACGCTACGCGACACCTGTCCTTTTCGCAAGGACAGACGTCGCCACTTCCGTCCTCCTGGGAAGGACACCCACTGGTCTCCTCGGTGGCCGGCTACCACCGGCTGGTCCTCGTTAGGATGGCCCAGGATTGACGCCAAGGCCCCGGAAGATGCCTCCCGGGAGGCGGGCGACGGCCAGGGGCCGGTCGGTCCCACCGAGTTGGCGCAGCCGGTCGGCGATCTCGCGGAGCGGGCCGGAGGCGGCGTCCGCGAGCTTCTGGGCGATCGTTCGGGCCCGCTCGAAGGCTTCGTCCACCACGATGCGCCGGTCCACGACGAACCAGATCCGCCGGGGCGCCGTTCGCTCGGCGAGGGGTCGGTCCGCTTGGGCGGCCAGGGCGTAGACGGCGATGTCGAGGCAGGCCGTTTTGCCGGAGGCGGTGGGGAGGTCGAGGGCCCGGGGCCAGTGCCCGCTCGCGACCCGCTCGGCGAGCATGGCCTGCCAGGGGAAGGGGTCGTGGTTCCAAGGTGCGGACGTAGGCCGGGAAGGCGGGCAGCGGGCTCATGCGTGCGCCGAGCCGCGTGCGCCGCCGCACCGCTGGATCATCGGGAGGTCATTCCGAGGCCGCCGGCAAACCCGTTCTCTGGCGGCCGGCCGTGCCGCGTGGCAGCGTCGCTCAGACGCGCAGTTCTGGGAATAAGGGCAGGGCATCTTCGGTGATCTGGGTCAACGTTTGTGTCGCAGCCCACAATGCGTCGAACGTTTGCTGACTTGCAGGCTGGAATCCATGTGCGAGGACGGAGGCGTTGCGCGCTGCAAGCGGCGACTTAACAGGATCATCCAAACGCAGATTCGAAAACCGGACGCCCAGGTCGTCGCTCAGCATCTTGAGCAACCGATAGGCATCCTGTAGTCCAAGCGTGATGGTGCCGTCTTTCGCGCGGCTTCGCCATTCCGCCCGGAGGGACTGCGGGACCTGTGCGAGGTCCACCTCCTTGGTTTCACGAACACCGTATCGTTCCCGCAGTCGCACCTGCGCCAGCGCCTCGACGGCGCGATAGAGCCGCGCGACTGCGTCGTCGAACCGTTGCTCGCGAGCCCGACGCTTTGCGTTGGCCAGCAGGTCTGTAACCCACGCGGTCGTGGGCTCCCTCTCCTCACTCAGCGCCGTGACGTAGCGGTGATGCTCCTCCAGGCAGTCCACGAGTTGGTCCCCCTGCTGCAGCATGGCGAACAGGTCGTTCCGGTTCTTGAGCGCATCGGCGAAGCGTTGGCATGCGGTCTTGTGGTCGAAACGGTCCCAGGCGAGGTAGGCCTGACAGAGTGCCCTCAAAGTGGCGAGCTCGCGCTTCACGCCGGGGTCACCAACCCGCTCGATAGCCTGCGTCAAAAGCTCACTCGCCGCGGCGTACTGTCCGCCGTTGAAGAGCCTCACTGCCTGTTCCACAGCCTGGTACCCGAGGGCGTCCCACGGATTGGCGGCATGCACTACGCGCTCGGTGCCCGTCACCACCACACCGAGCCCCTGCTTATCGCGGCGCTCCCCGCCGACGTAGGAATAGGTACAGGGCCACAGACGCGCGATGAGTGCCAGCGCGGCCGACATGCATTTCGTCCCAGCTGTGAAGTCAACGACGACCTCGTGATCCTCCCCTCGGCTGCGCCACCGCTCGACTTCCGGTCCCAGGGCGCGCCGCATGTCGCCGACGCACTCGCTGAAATCTTCGGCGTCGGACAACCGGTAGATCTCGTACGAGCCCACCGACAGGGGCCCACCCACGTGTTCGGCGAAGGATCGCAAGATCGTGTCCACCATGTCGGTCGAACGCTCGGAGGGAAGGAAGATGACTCGGGCTGGCCGCCAGTGGAGCAAGCTGCTTACGACCGGCTGGGGGTTTCCGCCGACGCTCGCGATCAGGAGTCTGTGCCGAGGGGGCGTCCAGGTTGTCATGAGGAGGGGAGTGCCGCCGAGACGCACAGCCCGAAAGCGGGGTGAATCACCGCGATGCCTCGCTCTTTTAGGGCGCGAGCGGACTCCGGCGGCAGCAACTCGTCGGTGTCGATGGCACGGCCCATCACGGGACGGGGATCAGTTTGGAAACAGGCTCCAGGTCGTAACAGCACCAGTGGGTTCTTCCGCACATCGGCCAGCCCCAAATCGGGCCCCAACTTTGCCCACTTGGTAAAGCTCTCCCACCAGCCGACTGTCGGGTCGGTCGGGCCAGGTTGGAACGTCGACAGCACGATGACACCGGTGGCAGATTCAATTTCGTCCGTGATGCCAACCGCTGGTTCCAACAGCGGCTCGCCATCAGGAAAGTCGAACGCCCCTAGGCCGGCTGATGCGTCCGCACCGAAACCGGTCCTCGCGAGCTCCGAGAACATCGCAAGCAGGAAATCCTCGCAATCGGGCTCCACTCGGGCGTACACCGAGATCCAGTTGGCGCCTGCCAACGAAGGCGCGCCATGGTCGAGACGGTACTCTTGGAAACCGAATAACGACCCTGCTTCGCCGGTGGCGTTGCTGGAACGGCCGAGTGCGTTTCTCATACGGACCGTTTCCTTTACGGGTGATTCCGCGACGAAGTCGTCCAGCGAAGGTTGACCTCCGCGGCGCGCCCGTTCGAAGCCCGACGGCGTTAGCCACTGGGCACGCTTTAACCCTTTCCCATGTTTGCCGCCCGCCCCGTCGAACTGCACCACGACCGGAACCGGCAAGAGGTCGCCGGGAAATCCGTCCGAGAGCACGAATGGTGGCGTCCCCTCGAGCATGGGCCTGATCAGTCGATCCAGAACGACGGACGACCCTTCAGTCCGGCTACAGGTCCAGCAGAGCAGACCGGTGAGCGTATCCGCCTGCCACGGCGTGTGCCAGGCAGACCGGGGCCGCAGCCTGATGCGGTACAGTCGCTTCATCCCTTGGATGGACGGGGGCGGCCTCCGTCGGACCGGCGACTGCTCCGAGTGATTTTCTCGACCTCGATAGCCACAGCTCCATACCCCTTGCTGGTGCCGCTCCCGATGCCAGACTCCTCGACCAGGTCAAGACAGTGGTAGATGACCTCTCGGATGGCATCGGCGCCGCGCACTTCGGCGTCCTTCTCGTCGTGGTAAGTGAACTGTTGGTCGATGTCGAAAACCTGAAATCCGATCTCCAGGCCGAAGCGCGATCCCGGAGCCACTCGCTCGAGAGTTCGGGGGTGTTGGGCGCCTCCCGTCGACCGCTTGATCGTGCTTTCCGTCTTCAGCTCGATCTCACCTCCGTCCAGCAGCAAGGCGTCCCGGACCAGGATTCGCGTCGGCCCCAACTTGTGGTCGGTCTTCTTATGAGGACCGAACACGCGGCAGACCGGACAGTCTGGGCGCGCACAGTTGCACGGCTCGTTGTTGTCGGGGCCCGAGAACCTACCGTGCGCCTTTTCGAGCTCGGAGCGCATCTTTCCCTTCAGCGAGGAACCCGGGATGTAGGGTTTTCCGGTCACGGGGTCCTTGATGCACGTCAGATCGACGCCGCCGATCTGCAAAAGCTCGTCGCTGCCGCCGATCCGCGTTCCACTCTTGAGCGTGATGGTACCCGTGACGATCCAGTGTTCAACCTTGCGCATGTTCAACTCCCCTCGCGCTTGATGTGCATAGCTCCAAACCCCACCAGTGCCTCGAAGTGAGGCAAGAAGCCTCGAAGGAAATCGTCTGCAGTGCGGATCGCTGCGATGTTCCGCCGTACGAAATCCCAGAAGAGCGCCGGGATCTTCTTGGGCGTTTTCCCGAACGCGTCCTGAGCGGCCGCATCGAGGAAGATGACCTGCGGTCGCACTTCGCTCCACGATCCGGCTTTCGACCTCAAGCGAGTTTCGATTCTCCGGCAGTGCTGGAAAAAGCGCCTGAGCTGCGCCGACGTGAGCGGTGGCCGGGCCCTGGCCATGGCCCGGACCAGCGGTTCAACCTTGTCCCGGGTCACGAACTCTACTCGCAAGTGGCCGTCGTGGTCGAAGTATCCCTCCCTGAGGTAGCCCGGCCACAGCTGTTCCAGCGTCTGGTCGTCGGCCCCTTCCTGGCCGCTGCGGCCTGCACCCTTCGTAGGTGCCCGATCTCGTGAATGGTTCATGCCCTGTCCCCTCCTTCTCGTGGACGCGTGGCGAGCAACGCATACCGCAAGATCGCCGGCACGTAGCGCACATCGGGGTCTCCACCTTGGGCAGGGCCCCCCAACCCAGCCACGACGTGATCGGCCCATTGCCGGAGAGCCCTGCGGTCGGGATCGGGATCATCGGCTTTGGGAAAGTTCCGCGCGACGTGGTATGCGAGTCGTGCCCCTGCGGGCGTTGAACCGTCGCGCCGGTCGGCAGCCGCCGCGGCGCGTTGCTCTTCAACGAAACGCAGCATTGTGTGCAGCCATCCCCGCCGTGCTTTGGCGTTCTCCACCCAGGCCGCCAACTCCTTGCCCCTCTCGACGACTGCCCGGTGATCTTTCCACTTCCAGATCTGCCCGAGGGCTGCCATCTGGTCGCGTGGGGCAGACTCACCCTCCGCAGGGACGTGTTTTGCCTCCAGCAGCAGATCGCCTGCCTGCGCAGCCGCGTGGCGAATGGGATATCGGTACGGTGTCGTGAGCAGCGCGGCGCTGATGGTTAGAGCCTCGTTACCGAAGTGCTCACGGAACAGGCGCTCGGCATCTCCAGCGAAATCCATCGCCACATCCCACGGTCCGACCATGAGGAGGTCGTCACCGCCGGAAAACACGGTGTACATAGACTGCCACTCTGCCAACCGCACTCTCCGGTCGAGTTGTACGCCGAAGAAGCGGTCCAGTGCGGCGCTTAGGTGTGCCACTTGGCTCATCCCTTCGCCCGCACGCAAACGAGCGCTGAAGGTCGTCCCGAGAGAATCGACGTCCATTTTCAGGACGCCGAGCAAGGGACTGCCGCGGGCCCGCCGTGCCAGATCCTCGAACAGGATGGGTACACCGTCGGGGGCGAGGGGAACGTGCCGGCTGAGAGGTCGCTCAATCCGGTTCGTCCCCGTGCCTGGAGCGCCTGAAAGATCGGCTACCAAGATCGCAGTCGCTATGTCGGTAGCCGACAAGGAATCCGCGAGCGTGGCGCAGTACCCGCAGAGGTCGAAAGAGACCCCGGCGGAGCGGCTTTGTGTCGTT
Source organism: Acidobacteriota bacterium (assembly GCA_037446795.1). Lineage (GTDB taxonomy): Bacteria > Acidobacteriota > Polarisedimenticolia > Polarisedimenticolales > JBBIHW01 > JBBIHW01. The sequence continues at coordinate 1,182 of JBBIHW010000191.1, read as the reverse complement.
TCGTCCTCGTCGAAAACGGCGAACCATCGTGCTTTAGGGAGCACTCTCCCTATGTCCCGGAATACGGAAGCCTGCACCGCGATCGGTTCGGGGCGCAACACAAGGTGACTTGGCTTCCACGACCCAGCCACCACGCCATAATGTGCCCAGGCTCGGGCCTTCTCCCGCGCGAGCACGGCCGTAGCCCGCTGGTATAGGGCCGCGGCACCCTCAGAGGCGTCAGGAGTTCCGGCCGCCGCGAGGGCAAAGCGGAGGGCGCCGCCGGTCTTCTGCAGCAGCCAGCGCTCTACGTCCCTGCGCAACCGTTCGAGGCGATCTGTTGCGTCATCCGGCACCTCTGTAGCTTCCAATGCGAACTTCCCGGCTGCGCAGAATACTACGCGGTCCCGACTGACTCCGAGCGCCCGCTGGACTGTGAGCGCCAAAACCTCCGTGAGGCCCTGGACGAAGAACGAGCGGGCGCGGAGGACGCGTGCTTGCCCAGCCTCCTCCTCAGAGGGGGCGAACACGAAATCCTGAATGCCAGAAAGTGCCCCCAGGACTACCACCCATCAGGCTCCCGTGTACAGATGCGTCTAGAGGCGCTTGAGAGATTCTGCATAGTACCGACCTCTTAAGCGTCTCCTACCGGCCGCCCCACTCCATACCCCCGATACCTCCCCGCCCCAATCAGGACGGGCCCCCCAACCGGCTCCTGGAAGACCAGAATGGCATGCGCATGCCGGCGCTCACCGCCGTCCTTGCGCCTGAGCCTCGGGAACTCGAACGCTGGCGGCACGCCTAAATGCGCCGAAACCGGCGTGACGATCACCTCCCGCGGCCGCGGCAGACCGACCGCCACACACGCGTCCCCGATCATCCCGGAAACTTCCCGCTGATACTCCGCGCGGTCGTTCGCCTTGGGATGGCGGTCGAACGCCACGGGCGTCACGGTGGCCCAGTGCGTCGCTCCCTCCGGATGCGCGGTCCAGACTCCGGCACGGAGATTCCACGCGGGCCGATCCCCCGGCTCGCGCACGAGCTCCCAAACGCCCAGGGGCCCGAGCCTGAGCTCTTGCACGCGGCCGAGCACCCGAAGCACCTGGCGCCGATCCTCGGCTGCCAGGTCGCGAGGCAGCGCAACGGCGACTCCCAACAAGTGTCCGTCGGCATGAGGATCGCCCACGAACGCCATCGGCACGA
>JBBIHW010000190.1:0-6352 GCA_037446795.1 Acidobacteriota bacterium | reverse complement strand
CCACGCCAGGTTGACGAGCAGGATCACGTTCTCGCCGAGGGCGGCGACGCGGTTCGGCGTGAAGCCGAACGCGGTGATGCGCGCGGTGATCGCCGACAACGCCACCGCGTCGGCCAGCAGCGCGCTGACGACCAGCACCACCGGCGCGAGGTCGAAGATGTTCGGAGGAGCGTCCGGGTTCCGGGCGGAGACAGAGTAGAGCAGCAGCCCCAGGACGACGACGAGGAGCAAATCGAACGCGATGAGCACCTCCCGCTGGATGTCGACGACGCGCCCCGTCCAGAGCAGCGTGCCGAGAAAGCCGATCAGCACGGCCGCGAACATGGGCGTGAAGATGCGCGCCAGCATGGGCGCCATGCCTTCCAGTGCGCTCTGCTTCGTCTCCACGAGCCACGACGCCACCAGGACCGCGCCGGCCGCGCACGAGAGCAGCCACTCCTCGAGGAGAGGCTCGATGTCCACGCCGATCGTCTGGAAGATCATCGCCATGAGCCCGATGAGCACGAAGCCCCCCAGGCCGAGCAGGGCGTAATGAATCAACAGCTCGCCCGTGAAGCGGATGAAATCCATGCGGGCGACGATCTCCCTCCAGCGGCCGCCCGCATGGGCGATGCCGACCACGAGCCACAACACGATCGGGAGGTGGAGCGCCGTGAGCACCTCCGTCGAGCCGCCGCGGGCGAAGGGATAGGCGTTGGCGAACGCGGCCGCCGGGGCGAAGGCGAGCGCGAGCCAGGCGAGCGTTTTCATCGGCGGGCGCCGCTTCCAGACGAAATAGCCCGTCAGGAAAGGCAGTACGAAGAAGCTCAGGTTGCGGGCGTAAACACCCTCGTCGGCGTCGAGTCGCACCCCGAAGAGCGCCGGCACCTTGGCGGCCGCGGCGGCCGCCACCGCCAGTGCGAACGCCACGACCGTCTCCGTCCGGGGGCCGGCGCGCGCTTCGCCCGCATCCGGCGTCCCGGCGGCCACGCCTTTCCAGAGCCGCTCCGTGTGCTCGCGCGCGAACTCCCGCGTGCGGGCATCCCGCAGCCCGGCCCGCTTCAGGGCGATGAGAAACGCTTCGTCCGGAGCGAGCCCCGCACGGCTCAGGAGAGCGATCTGCTCCCGAAGACGCTTCTCCAGCTCCGCGACGTCCCCGGAGTGGCCCCCCTGCCGCTGGCGAAGATAGGCCCGCCACCGCTCGATCTCCAGCTCCACGGTCGCCGGACCATCCACGTTCTGCATCCTTCCTGCGACAGCGATCCGTCCGCACCGCGCCTTTCGGTGTGGCTCATCGGAGCGCTCGCAAGGCCGGCTCGCTCCAACGTTCGATCGTAGCCGCTGCGAAGGCGGCGAGAGTATAGCAAGGTGCTCGGTCACCAGGGAGGCCGTGCGGCCTCGGTTTGGGACCGCCTGCGGGTGCATCCCGCGTGCCGTTCCCGGCGATTCCTCGCTCGTCACCCCCGCGTCCAGGCGAGGGCGACAGAACAAGCGAGCTGCGTTCCCGGTCCAGCGTCCCGGAGGCGCGATTGGGGGTCCGATCTCGGACCCGCACGCGAACCCATCCAATGACCGGGGAAACTCACCCGCCCGGGCGCATCGCCGGCTGCCTCAGAGCTGTTCGGCGAGGTCGAAGCCGGCCGGACCCGAGCCGACCCGCACAGGGCCCGGGCTTGACGGTCGGGGTGCCGCGTCGCTCAACGCCGGTTCCCCGAAGCCCGACGGCGCCGGGCGCTGCGCTCGCAGAACTCCCGAATCGCGTCGAGCAGCGGGCGGAGCTCCGCGCCGCGCTCCGTCAGGCGATAGTCCACGCGGCGCGGAAACACCCCGTAGTCGTGCCGCTGAATCAGCCCAGCCTGCTCCAGGTGCCGCAGGCGCTCGGTGAGGACCTTTTCACTGATGCCCGGTACGGCCCTCCGGATTTGACTGGGCCGCCGCGGACCCTGCTCGAGCTGCTGGAGGATCTGGATCATCCACTTGCAGCCGAGCACGTCAGCCAGCATCTCGAGATCCGAATGCGCCGAGTCGCTCATCGCACCACCGCTGCGGGCCTCGAAGCCGCGATCGGAAATGGGCGAACCTTCCAGGAGCCTCCCGGTCGCCCCCGCAGCAACCCGCCCTAGCTTACCGCGCGGTACTTACCGAGACGTGCGTACTTTTCAGCCCTTTTCGCCTGCGCTAGCGTGACCGTGCTTCGAGCCCTTTGCGCTCGTTTGCGGACGGGAATGGGGAGGGACAGTTTATGGCGCGACATGGAAGAACGCCAGCGGTCCTGGTTCTCGGCGGGGCGGTCCTGGCGGGGCCGCTCGCCCTGGCGGCCCTCGCGGGGCAAGGAAAGGCGAACCCGGACGTGACGCTCCCGGACTACCGGGAGTGGACGCACGTCAAGTCCATGGTCATTTTCGGCGAATCGCACCCGCTCTACAACGCCTTCGGCGGGATGCACCACGTTTACGCGAACAAGAAAGCGCTTGCCGCCACGAAGAGCGGCGGGCCCTACGTGGACGGGAGCGCGCTCGTCTTCGTCCTCTACGACATCGAGGACGCGGGCGGAGCGTACCAGGCTACGCAGAAGAAGGTCACGGCCTTGATGCTCAAGGACTCGAAAGGCTACAAGGAAACCGGAGGTTGGGCGTTCCAGGCGTGGAATCCCTCGGGTGAGCCGCTCGTCACCGACGGTGGCGCGAGCTGCTTCGCCTGCCACAAGAACGGCGCCTCCGCGACGGACCACGTCTTCTCGCGCCTCGTGCCGTAACTCTCCGGCGCACGCGGGGCGCCTGTTTGCCGGGCGCCCCCCCGGGCTCCCCATGTTGGCGCCGGGAACGAAGCGGATCGGCGGCGGTCTCGTGCGCCGGGGAGCGAGCCTGGCGCCGGCTGCGGCGAGTCGCGCTCCGGCGGAGTCCTGCGGTCTCGAGAGCGCGCTCGAGGCGCTGGCTGCCGCCGCCGCGTGTTGTGGATCGCCGCGCATCCGGACGACGGGAACTCTTCTGGAAGCCTCGTGGCGCGCGCCGAACACGTCTCGGGCAAGCTCTGCATGGCGACGCTCACCCGCGGGGAGAACAGGGATCGCGTCCGGGACGGGCTGTGCCGCGGCAGCCAGATCGGCGAAGCCCGCGCTCGGCTCTTGGCGGAGTCCGCAGGGTAATCCCAGGCGGAGGCTGCGACGTCGGCCCCTTCGTCAACGGCGCGCACGCGTTGGAGTGGCTCGCTGCCCGTGCGACCTTGGCGCCCTGGCCCGACACGGCGACGACGGCGGGTGTGCGGGACGAGTGGACCGCCGACGCAGGCGATCCCGTGGAGTGGGTGGTCCCCTGCTGCGGCGCCGCCGTCCCGATCTCGTGATTTCCATGGACGACTTCTGCGGCGTCAGGGGTCACGTGGAGCACCGGGCGACGGCGGAAGTCCTCCTCGAAGCCGTTCGAGCGGTGGCGGACAAGGACGCCGATCCGGGCACCGGGCCCGCGTGATGCGTTTCGCGGGTGATCTTTGGCGCTCATCGGACCGAAGCGCTGCGGGACTGCGGGCTGTGTACGTGCGCGGGGCTGGCTGCGATCGAGAAGAGGTCCTGTCGCTGCGTTCGACTGGGTGGCCTGCCTGGCCGAGACGAATCACGGCACGACGGTGCAGGGACTCGACTGGACGGACCCGAGCGCCAGCGCCTGTCCCTGGCCCCTGAACAAGCGCCCAAGATCTCTTTCACATCAACGAGAATCCGAAACTGTGCACACGCGTTCCACCATCCTGATCGCCGCTTCTGCGCGTGCCGGGATGGTTGGGACACTGATGCTTCGAGGCCGTCGTGCAGGGCGAGGAGGTTCGCTGAAATGGATCTCGGGAGCGGCGCCGTCCACGGGGCAGCAGGACTCGACGGGGAGGCTACCGGTCTTGCCGTCAGAGCCGAGGCTTCTCTCGATGAGTCCGCTGCGTCTGCGCGGCGCGCGCGTCGCTGCGAAGGCTCGCGGGCCGAGGCTCGAGGCAGCGAGCGGGGCCCTGGTCAGGGCGCCGAGGTCATCTCGCCTCGGGCCGCCGCCTGTCCCGCGCGAACCGAATCGGGAGCGTGCGTCGCGGCGACCGTTCCCTCCTCGAGCCAGGCGTGCTCGCCCCGAAGCACCTGCTGCCCGACGCGGTACTTGGCGGCGTCCTCGTTGCGCCACAGTTCGCGGAAGAGCCGCCGAACCCGGCGGCGCGCCCCGCGGCAGAACAGGTCCCCGAGCTCGGCCGCCGCGGCCGCGGCCGGATGGCGCTCCTCGGCCATCACGCGCGTGCGCGAGGCCACCGCCGACATGGCGAACAGCTCCATGGCCACGTCCACGAGCCGGAACAGGAACGCCTGCTTCTTCTGGAGGAAGCCGCGGTAGACGAGCATGCCGTGGAAGACCTGTCGGGCGAGCTTGCGCGAGGCGCGCTCGGCGAAGCGCATGTGCCCGGCGAGGCGGCCGAAGCCCCGGTAGCGCGGCCAGCGCCCCCAGCCGAGCCATCGGCTCGGGTACCAGACGGCGTAGAAGCCCGCGATCCTCGGCAGCGCGGCAAGCCTGCGCAGGAGCTTCCGGTCGGGGTCCACCAGGGGGCCGAGAACCTGGAGATGCCGGTCCACCGCCTCGCGCGCCATGAACAGGTGCATGATCTCGCTCGAGCCCTCGAAGATCCGGTTGATGCGCGAGTCGCGGAGCGCCCGCTCGACCCCGTACGGTGTCTCCCCCCGCTCGGCCAGGGAGCGCTCGGTCTCGTACCCGCGACCGCCCCGGATCTGGACCGCCTCGTCCACGATCTTCCACCCTCGCGTGCTGTTCCACTCCTTCGCCGCGGCGGCCTCGAGGCGGATGTCGTAGAGGCCGAGGTCCGCCATCCGGCTCGCCAGGTCCGAAAGGGCCTCCATCGCGAACGCGTCGGCGGCCATCTCGGCGATCTTGTGGGCGATCGCTTCGTGCCGGCCGATGGGTGCGCCCCACTGCACGCGCTCGGCCGCCCACCGCCGCGACACCTCGAGGCAGACCTTCGAGATGCCCACGCATCCGGCGGGAAGGCTCAGGCGGCCCGTGTTCAGCGTGACGAGGGCGATCTTGAGGCCCTGCCCTTCCTGCCCGATCAGGTTCTCCCGCGGCACGCGCACGTCGGAGAAGCTCAGCACGGCGTTGGAAATCGCCCGCAGGCCCATGAAGCGGCAGCGGTGCTCCACGCGCACGCCGGGCCACGCCGTCTCCACCACGAACGCGCTGATCCTCTTCGAGCCGGGGTGGCGGGCCATGACGACCAGCAGCTCGGCGATCGTCCCGTTCGTGCACCACAGCTTCTCGCCATTGAGCACGTAGTGGGTCCCGTCGGGGGCGAGCTCGGCGGTGGTGGCGAGCCGCGCGGGATCCGAGCCGACCCCGACCTCGGTCAGGGCGAAGGCCGAGATCGCGCCGGCGGCGCAGCGCGGCAGGAACCTCGCCTTCTGCTCCGGGGTGCCGAACAGCTTGATCGGCTGAGGGACCCCGATGGACTGATGGGCCGACAGCAGGGCCACGACGTTGCCGTCGTAGGAACCGACCAGCTCCATGACCTTCGAGTATTCGGCCTGGCTCAGGCCGAGCCCTCCGTACTCGGGCGGGATCTTCATTCCGAAGGCGCCGAGCCGCGCGAGCCCCTCGATGACCTCGCGCGGAACCTCCCCGGTGGCATCAATGGCCGCCGGGTCCACGCGGTCGCGCAGGAAGGCCTCGAGGCTCTCCTGGAAGCGCTTGAACTCGGGCCGCTCCGGCGGCTCCTTCGAGGCGGGACGGATGAGATGCAGCCGGAAATCGCCGAGGAACATCGAGCGGATGAAGCTGGGCTCCCTCCACTCGGCCTGGCGCGCGGCTTCGGCGACGCGCAGCGACTCGCGCTCGCTCGGGGTCGGGGCGGTGCGATCGGAGCGACCCATGGTGGCCTCGGCCGTGGGGGCCAGCATCGCGGAAGGCAGGCGGCCACCCCCGGGCGGAATCGAACGTCAATTGTAGGGTCGCCAGGAGCCCCGTGCCAGGAACGCTCGCGCGGTGCAGGCGGGGAATCGCCCGGAAGGACTCCGGTTCGGCGGCTCCGCCCCGAGGAAAACGCGGCATCTCGCGTCCGCGGCCCGCCTCCGGCCCGCGGTGTCCCCCGCGGCCTGGTCTCGCTCGAGTCCATGGCCGACCTCATCGGGGTCTGCGCCACGGGATTCCTCGGAGCGGCCGCTGTGGGGACGAGCGGCGTCCTGCTCGCCGCGGACTTCGGCTCCTCGAACCGGGCCCCCGAACAGGTCGGCCTGCTCGCGAGCGCGGGACGCGCAGGCGCCGCCGCCGGCACGCTCGCCGCGAGGATCTTCGGCAGCGGTTTCGCCGCGGGGCTCTCGTCTCCCTGGGCGCGCCCGAGGCAC
>JBBIHW010000189.1:1802-6463 GCA_037446795.1 Acidobacteriota bacterium | reverse complement strand
CCCCCGCGCGCGGCCCCCCCCCGCCCGGCGCCCCCCCCCCCCCCCCCCGCCCCCCCCCCCCCCCCCCCGCCCCCCCCCCCGCCGGGCCCCCCCCCCCGCCGGCGGGGGGGGGGGGGGGGGGCGGCGGAGCGGACTCGACGGTCCTGCTTCCGTCCCCCTCAATCTGCGAGCGCGCCGTAGGCCCAGCCGGCCAGCGTCGCCATGACGACCACGAGCCCGACGTACGTGGCCGTTTTCTTCGGACCCAGGTAGGAGTGGATGACGAGCATGTTGGGGAGCGACAGCGCCGGCCCGGCGAGCAGGAGCGCGAGCGCCGGTCCCGGATCCATGCCGGAGCCGAGGAGTGTCTGGAGGATGGGAACCTCGGTCAAGGTCGCGAAGTACATGAACGCGCCGACCAACGAAGCCAGCAAGTTCGCCGACAGCGTGTTCGCCCCGACCGCGGCGGCGACCCAGGAGGACGGGATGAGGCCCGCATCCATCCCGGGCCGGCCCATGAGCCAGCCCGAGACCACGATGCCGCCGAGCAGCAGCGGCGTGATCTGCTTCGCGAACCCCCAGCTCGCCTGCACCCAGGCGGCCAGCTCGTCGCGCCGGAACCAGCGGCCGAGCATGGCGACGAGGGCCGCCAGGAAGATCGCCGTCAGGGGCCAGTGGATCCTGTGGACGGCCGCGAAGAAACCCGCGGTCCGGTCGGGGGCAGTCCAGTTCGCGAGCACGAGGACCGCCACCATGCTCCCCAGCACCAGCGCGCTCTCGACGGGCCCGCGGCCCGACTCGACGCGAGCGACCGCGGCGAAGGGATCCGGCCCGTTCGTCCGGCGCGCGGACTCCTCCTCCCGGAAGATCGCGGACATGACGAGTCCGACCACGAAGGCGAAGGCGACCGCGCCCACGGCCCGGGCCAGACCGAGCCCGAGCCCGAGGACCCGCGCGGTCAGGATCACGGCCAGGACGTTGATGGCCGGTCCCGAGTAGAGGAAGGCCGTGGCCGGCCCGAGGCCCGCGCCCCGGCGGTAGATACCGGCGAACAGCGGCAGGACCGTGCAGGAGCACACCGCGAGGATGCCGCCCGACACCGAGGCCACGCCATAGGCCACCACGCGCCGGGCCGACACACCCAGGTACCGCATGACCGCGCCCTGAGTCACGAACTGCCCGATCGCACCGGCGATGAAAAAGGCCGGGACCAGGCAGAGAAGCACGTGCTGGCGGGCGTAGTCCTTGAGCAGGAACAGGCCCTCGAGAAACGCCGCCTGCGTCCGCGGTGACTCGATGGGAAGGAAGTACGCGGCGCCGAAGGCGATGACGAGGATCAGAAGCTTCGTCCGCTCCTTCACGTCTGTCCACCGGGCTCGAGGCCGAGAAGCTCCCGGATCTCGGCGATCTTGGGGACGTGTCCGGACAGGACCACACGTCCGTCGAAGGCGACGGCTGGTGTGGCGAGCACCCCGAGCTCGACCATGCGAGCGATGGAGGAGTTCTTCCGGACGTGGCAGTGGAGCCCGGCCTGCTCCACCACGTGCTGCACGACCCGGTAAGCCTCCTGGCAGCGCCAGCAGCCCGGACCGAGGATTTCGATCACGCTCACCGGAGTGCTCATGGGGTTCCTCCGCGGCCCGGAAGCCCCACCCGCTCGGGCCGCGCCACCCCCGCGGCGCGGGGGAACCAGTGCCGCGTCCGGTCGTGGAAGGCACAATCCGACCGCACCACGGGCACCTCGACCAGGGCGCCCACGACCGTGGCGAGGGCCGCTCCCGATCCGGGACCGAACAGGACACCGCCCGGCTCACCGCGCCCGACGGCAGGGGGGATGGCGACGAACGCCACGACGCTGCAGACGAGCGCCGCGAACGGCACCCGCAGGTCGCTCGCGCCGGCCACGAGAACACCCACGCCCGGGGCGGACAGCCCCGACACGACGAGGTCGTTCAGCGCCGAGCTCCCCGCGCACGGGCTGAAGACGTCCCCCGTCCTCACCGGTCGCCCTCCCGGCTGTCGCCCCGGATTCGGCCGGGCAGCGTCTCGACGAACGCCCGGATCTCGTCGCGGACGCGCCGGTAATGGCCGAGGGCCTCGTCTTCGGACGTCGCCCCGGCCGCCAGGTGCGGCGGGTCGTCGAAGCCGGCGTGCAACCGGCCGACGCGCCCCGGGAAAACGGGACAGCTCTCGCCGGCCCTGTCGCAGACGGTGACGACCCAGTCGAAGTCCTGCCCGGCGAGCTCGCGGAGATGCTTGGGGCGGTGTCCCGAGAGGGCGATCCCGACCTCGGCCATCACCCGGACCGCTCGGGGGTCGAGCCGGCCCGGCGCCGTGCCCGCCGAGAACGGCTCGAGCAGCTCACCGTGAAGGGCGCGGGCCCAGGCCTCGGCCATCTGGCTCCGGCACGAGTTGCCGGTGCAGAGGAACAGGACGTTCAGCCTCTGTAACATGCGCTCAGCTCCGAGGGTTCCTTGCGCCGGACCCGCTGTGCTTTGCGGGTGTCCTCGGCGATCCGGGAGTCGCCCCGGAGCGAGTCGAGGATCCACCGGAGGGCACGCGACGACGGCTGCTCGGCGTCACGCCTCGCCAATCGGTAGAAGCGCCAGCGACCGTCCCGCCGACGCTCCACGAGTCCCGCGCGCTCCAGGATGTCCATGTGCTTGGACACTGTGGCCGGGGCCAGGCCGAGCACGGCGATGAGCTGGCAGAGGCACAGCTCGCCCTGCCTGACCGCAGCCACGGCGCGCAGACGGGATTCGTCGCCCAGCGCTCTCGTGATGGCCAGGACCTCGCGCATGGAGTCCCTACGCTGCTTCGCCACGTAACGAAGTATACACCCGCCCCTCGAGCGGGCCCACGGAGAATCGGACCGGAAGCGGTCGGGAGGGAACGATCGCGGGAACGTCCGCCGGCAAGCCTCCCTGGATCCTTGGACTCAAGGCGAGAGGTGTCCGGGGACCGATGGAATCGAACCCGCCCCCGGCGTGCCGGTCGAGCCACTCCAGGATCCTGCGCGCGGCGTCCAGCCGCTGCGCCCGCTCGGTCAGGCCGTGTCCCGCCCGCGGGTACGTGACGAGCTCCACGGGAACTCCTCGCAGGCGGAGCGCCGTGTACAGCTCCACGGCCTGAGACACCGGAACCCGGCGGTCCTTCTCCCCGTGCAGGATCAGGGTCGGCGTGCGCGACCGCGCGGCATGGGCCACGGGGCTGCGCTCGAGCAGCAGCGGCAGGTGGTCGAGATAGCCCTCGAATCCCCAGTGGACGCGGGTGTTCTCCTCGGGGATGTCGCTCGTGCCGGACATCGAGGTCCAGTTGGAGATGCCCGCGAAGACGACCGCCGCGGCGAACCGCTCGCTGTGACGCGTCGCGCCCCAGGCGGCGAAGTATCCCCCGTACGAGCCGCCGGCGATCGCGACGCGCGCCGGATCGGCGAGCCCGCGGGCGATGAGGGCGTCCACCCCGGCGAGCACGTCGTCGAACTCGGCCCCGCCCAGGTCGCCGTGGTTGGCGCGCGCGAAGGCTTCTCCACGGCCCGTGCTCCCGCGGAAGTTGGGAAGGAGCACGAGCCAGCCCCGCGCCGCCGCGAGCTGCCCGAGATAGACGTAGCTCGCGTTCCAGCCGTCGAGGCTCGCCGACTCGGGCCCGCCGTGGGGGGTCACGAGCAGCGGATACCGCACGCCCTCGCGGAAGCCGACCGGCTTCAGGAGGACGCCCTCGATCGTCTGCCCGTCGCGCGCGGTCCACGTGAAGACCGCCTGCTCGCCCAGCGCGAGCGTTTCCAGGACGGGATTGCTCGAGGTCAGCCGCGCGGGGGTGCCCGAACCGAACCGGCCCGAGAAGACCTCCGGAGGATGCCCCTTCGTGTTCGCCACGAGAGCGTAGGCGGTCCCGTCCGCGGACACCGACAGGTCGAGGGCGACGAGCTCGCCATCGAGGACTCTCTTCGGACGGCCGTCATCGGCCGGCACGATGGCGAGGACGGTGCGGACCCCCTCCTCGCCGACGGCCGCGAGCCTGCCGCCGGGAAGCCAGGCGAACGACCGGAAGTTGACCGCGCCGTCCGGGGCCAGCGCGCGCGGCGAGCCGCCGGCGGCGGGCACGACGTGGAGCGTGCCCGCGGCCGGGTCGTGCGGATCCATGGCCCCGAGGAAGGCCACGAGGCCGCCGTCGCGAGAGAAGCGAGGCTGTTCGAGCTTTCCCCGCGCGGGGAGCAGAAGGCGCGCCGCGGACGCCCCGGTCGGGTCGAGCAGGACCAACCGTTTCCTGATGTAGTCGTCGTCCACGCGCGGCGGGGTGTCGGTGACCGCGGCGAGCAGGAGCGTTCCGTCGGGCGACCAGTCCACGTCCCACACGGCGAGCTCCTTCCCGGTCACCGCGCGCGTCTCCGAGGTCGCCACGTCCACCGTCCAGAGGCGCCGGGCGGGGACGTCCCGGTCCGCCACCGTCCAGTCGGTCCCCTTCTTCGAGGCTTCTTTCTTCTCGGGTGGCTCGGGCTCCGTGGCCACGAAGGCGACGGCGCGGCCGTCCGGCCGCCAGCGATGCGCGTGGACCTCGTGCCCGCGCGGCGAAACCGGTCGCGCCTCGCCGCCGTCGGCGGGCAGGAGGAACAGTCTCGGCTTCGGCTCCTCGTCCTTCGGCTCGTCGGTCCTCCGGGACGAGACGAAGGAGATCCACTTCCC
>JBBIHW010000189.1:0-1758 GCA_037446795.1 Acidobacteriota bacterium | reverse complement strand
GGGCGGGGACGAGGAGGCGCGAGGGACCGCCCTTTGCGGGTACGACTCGCAGCTCCCAGCGCGCCGCGCCCGGCTCTTCTCCCTCCTTCCGGGCCACGCGCAGGCGGAAGAGCACCTGCGCGCCATCGGGGCTCATGACCGCATCCGACGTGATCGCGAGGTCCTCCACCGTCTCCGGCGTCAGGAGCTTCGGGCCGTCCTGCCCGGCGGCCGCTTCGAGCGCGGCCCACACCATCGCCACGACGAGACCCGCTCTCATGGACCCTCCTCTCCTGTGGCCGCGCTCCGCGCGGCTCAGTCCTGCTGGAGGGGCACGAGCCGCAGGCGCACCTGGCGCCTCCGTCCATCTCGCGCCACCGTGAGCGAGACCTCCGCCCCGACCCCCGCCGCCTCGAACGCGTCCTGGAGGTCCCCGACGGTCTCGATCCGCTTCCCGTCCACTTCCACGATGAGGTCGCCCCAGTCGGCCAGCCGGCCGCTCCTGGTGATGCGCACCCCGCGAAGGCCGGCGCCCGCGGCGGGCGAGCCCTCCTGAACGACGTAGATCGGCAGGCCCTCGAGGCCGCGGGCCGCCGCGATCTCGGCCAGCCGCGGGTGGAACACGACGCCGATGCCGGGCTGCACCGACCTCCCGTGGGCGATGAGCTGCGGGACGATGCGCGAGACCGTGTCCACCGGGATGGCGAACCCGATGCCGGCCGAGGCTCCGGTCGGGCTCTTGATCGCCGCGTTCACGCCGATGAGCCTGCCCGACGAGTCCAGCAGCGGCCCGCCCGAGTTGCCCGGGTTGATCGCCGCGTCGGTCTGGATGACGTCGCGGATCCTGCGGCCGGTGGGCGAGGTGATCTCCCGGCCGAGGGCGCTCACGACGCCCACCGTGAGCGAATGGTCGAGACCGAAGGGGTTGCCGATGGCGAGCACCCTCTGCCCGACGACGAGCCCCCCCGAGCGGCCAGGCGTGAGGGGAGCGAGCTTCGAGGCGGGGGCTTCGATCTTGAGCACCGCGAGGTCCTTTTCCGGAGCGCCCCCCACGATCTCCGCCTCGTACTCGGACTGGTCGGCGAGCCTCACGAGGAAACGCCGGCCGCCCTCGATCACGTGGTAGTTGGTCACGATCCGGCCCTGCCGGTCCCACACGATCCCGCTGCCCGTTCCCTGCGGGATCTCGAAGACGTCGAAGGACCAGAAGTCGCGGGCGAGGCCGTAGTTGGTGATGTGGACGACCGCAGGGGAGGCGCGGCGGAAGACCTCGATGTCGCGCCTCTCCTCGGGGCTCAACCCTTCGGGAAGCGGCGCGACGGCAGAGTTCGGCGCGACGACCGTGCCCTCGCGCGCCGCGGCCGAGTCCGCCGCCCGGTCCTGGGTGAGCTGCCCGCTCTCCCCTGCGCAATAGCCCAACCCGAACAGCAAGACCCCCGCCGCGAGATGCCGAGCCTTCATCGCGATCCTCCGTCGGTGCCGCGAACGATCCAAGAGCGTACCACCGCGCAACGAGACGGACACAGCACGCAGGGATCGGCGCGGCGACACCGGAAACAGGATCGAAGAACGCCGGTTCGTGGATCCCCGCGGCCGGAGACCGGCCTATACTTGACCCAGCTGGTTGCCGGTCGCCGTCGCGAGAAAGCCAGCCCGCGAGCGCGTGCTCGGCACCGTCGCCCGCGCGAGCGCGGTCGAGTGCGAGGAGGCCGTCACAGCTCCGAGGAGGGCGCCATGGCCACGGTCCTGATCGTGGACTCGGAGGAGACCTGGAGGCAG
>JBBIHW010000188.1:0-6470 GCA_037446795.1 Acidobacteriota bacterium | reverse complement strand
GCTCACGCCGAGCTTGATGTCCCCGCGGCTGCCCCAGCGGCCCGGGCCCATGAGCAGGAAGGTGCTCCCCTCGAGCGCGTCGTTGATCCGGGCGACGGCGCGCCCGATCCTCATGCGCGTCTCCACCGAGCCGACCGCGTCGTACTCCCACGGGTCCACGAGGACGACGTACTCGATGTCGCGCACGTCGCCCGAGCGGATCAGCCCCTTGGCGGTGAAGATCACGTTCTCGGCCGGCACCCCCTGCGGAAGCCGCGAGGAGGCCGCGGCCTCCGCCTGCACGAGCGGGCGGCACTGGAGCAGGTAGAACGCCCCCTCGCTCTCGGCGAACTCCACGTTGATCGGCGTGCCGTAGGCGTCCTCGAGCCGCCGCAGCCGGTCGCGCAGCACAGAGGCGAACGGCGTGCGCCCGAGCAGCCGGTCGAACGTCAGGCAGACGCGCTCGGGGGCGGTGGCCGCGATGCCCCCGACCGGCTCGACGACGGCGTCCTCGGTCACGATCGAGGCGGCGAGGTCGAGGACCGGCACGCGCGGCGCCTCGCGGAGGAGCTCCGGCAGCTCCGCGCTGCGGAACCCGTCCCGCCCGAGGTCCACGAGGTCCACATAGCGCTGCGAGTAGCGCTTCACCTGGTCGGGCGTGACCTCGGGTCGCAACCGCGGCGCGCCGAGCGCGACCAGGCGGGGGTAGTCGTTGCCGGTCCGATCCACGGCCCGCGTGCCGAGGCCGAGCACGAGGCGCGCCATGCCGTCCTCCGGCTTGATGCGCGGCGACCAGCGGTACTCGTTCCGAGAAAAGGCCACGCCCGCCAGGTCGGGAAAGAAGAACGGCCCGTGGGCGACGCCCACGACCTTCTGGATGAGCACGCCCATCTCCTCGTTGTAATCCACGAGGTTGTGGCGCCGGCGATAGAGGAGCGGGTCCGGGCCGAGGGTCGAGGCGAACACCTCGGCGACCGCCCCGAGCAGCGCCTGGAGCCGCTGCCGGCGCTTCCCCTGGTTGCCGAGGAAGACGCTGGCGTACATCCCCGAGAACGCGGCCCCGAAACGGTCCTCGAGCAGGCTCGAGCTGCGGACGACGAGCGGGTGGCGGCCAGCCTCGTCCAGGACGCGCTCGAGCTGCGCCACGATGTCCGGCGGGAACTCGCCGTTGCGGAAGGTCTGCCGGATGACCGGGTACTCGTTGCGGATCTCCTCGGCCGCCTTGTACTTCTGGTTGTGGTACTCCTCGAGGCGGTTGTGCCGGAGGAACTGGTCGATCACGTCGGAGCGCAGGAACCACGACTCGGGGATGCGGACGGGCGGTGCCGCCGCGGGACCGCTGCCCGCCTCGGCCTTCTCGAGGATCTTGTAACCGAGGTACATGCCCGCGGCCTTTCCGCCGATGCGCCCCTGCCCTCGCTCGGGGCCGATGACGCGGTCGAGGATCCACTGCAGGTCGGCGATCCGGAGGTAGTTCTTGGCGACCCCGATGAACTCCAGCTGGTCGCTGATGAAGTCCCGGGTGAGGGCGACGCGCAGGCCCATCATCTGGGCCTGCGGCAGCCGCTCCTCGCCTCCCGGCAGCGCCAGGAACCGCCGCACGCCGTGCGCGAGGACCTTGAAGGGGACGCCCGGAAGGCTCGCCAGGTTCTCGAGGCTGTCCGCCTCCTCGCGGTGCCGGACGAGGTCGAGCGTGTTGCGGATCAGGTCGGCGGGCAGCCGCTCGGCCGCGAGCCGGAACGTGATCTCGCGGACCGCGTCCCGCTCGCTCTTCTCCCAGAGGACCGAGCTCGGGCGGTTCGGATCCTCCTCGCTCGGCTCGGCCGGGGGCTCCTGTCCGAGCTGGCGCCGGGCCTCCTCGTAGATGCCCTCGAGGCTCGCGAGCCCGTGCGTGTGGAGCAGCGTCAGAAGCTGGCGCGCGAGGCGGTCGGCGAGCGCCGGGTCGGCCTCGACGACCTCGCGAAGCAGATCGCCGCTGTCTCGGATGGGGCTCGCCATCTCTCGCTTCCGCAGCCCGATTATGACCCGCGCCAGAGGCCCGCGTCATCGGGGTCACGCAGCGGGGGCCGCCGGCCGGGAGGGGGGGACGGCGCTGCCGAGCTCCGTGTCCTCGAACCTGAACGGGAACGAGCACCGAACCCGAGTGCCCGGAGGGGGGACGGGCTTCGCGCCCGTGCCCTGGGGGCGGGAACGCGCCTCCGTCCCGCTCCCTGATCCCTCGAGGGAGGTCCACGGACGACGCCGAGAAACCGCGCGCGTCCGTCGTCGGCCACGAGCGCGCGGGAGGCCGCCCCGGCCGCGCCCGCACGGACCCCGCATGCTGCACCGCAAACCGAGACCGCGTTCTCTACCCGGAGGCGACCTCGAGAGCCAGGGCGAAGGCCTCGGCCGCCTGTCGGGGGCTCGGCGCCTGGAGGATGGCCCGGCAGACCGCCACCCCGTGGGCGCCTGCGTGGAGGAGCTCGGGCACGCGCGAGACCGTGACCCCGCCGATGGCGTAGACGGGGACGGGCCGCGCCAGCTCGGCCGCGCGGCGCGCCAGCTCGACCCCAGAGCCCGGGTGGCCCGGCTTCGACGCGGTCGGGAACACGGGGCCGGCCACGACGTAGTCCACGCGCTCGGCGAGCGCCGCACGGCACTGCGCCTCGTCGTGGGCCGAGCGGCCGTAGAGGGCGATCCCCTCCCGCTGCGGGGCGGGCAGTGCCGCCGGCATGTGGAGCCCGACCCCCGTCTCGCGTGCCAGGTCGGGCCGGCCGTTCACGACGAGCGTCGCCCCCTCGGGCGCGGATTCGAGAAGCTGGCGCAGGAGCTGCCGGACCGACTCGTCTGGAAGGTCCTTCTCGCGGACCTGCACGAGCCGCACCCCGCCCTCGAAGGCATCGCGCACGGCGCGCAGCAGGTCGCCCCGCCGCGCGACCCTGCGGTCGGTCACGAGCATCAGGCGCGGGAGGCCGGCCGCGGTCACGGCACCGCGTTCCAGGCCGCATCGAAGAAGGCGTACTCGAGCTCCAGGGCGTGGGCGTAGTTGGCCGCCTCGCGCCCGGTCCTCCCGGCGTGCCGGTCGAGCAGGCCCTCGAGGGAGGCCACGAGCTGCCCGAAGCCCTCCGCGGCGTAGGTCTCCACCCAGCTCCGATAGGCGGGCGCCGGGCCGCGCCGCAGCAGCTCCTCGCCCAGGAACCGGTACAGACGCATGCACGGAGCCATGGCCGCGAGCAGCTCCCCGAGCGTTCCCGCGAAGGCGACCGACAGAACGAAGTCGGCGTAGGCGCGGCAGGCGGGCAGCGGGCTGACGCGCCCCAGGTCGAGCCCGCGCTCGGCGGCGATCCGCTCGTGGAGGCGCTGCTCCTCGAAAACCCCCGACAGGAGCCGGTGGAGTTCCCGCATCGCCTCACGGTCGGGCGCCCTGGCGAGCCCGGCGGCGTAGGCCCGCGCGAAGGCGTCGAGGAAGAAGGCGTCCTGTCCGACATAGACGTCGTAGCGGGCGCGGGAGAGGCTTCCGTCGCAGAGCCCCTTCACGAACGGGTGCTCGAGGCACCGGCCCGCCGTCTCCCGCCCCCGCTCCCACAGCTCGCGCGCCCAGCTCACGAAGACGCCTCGAGGGTCATGCTCCAGAAGTCGAGCTCGTAGAGAACCACCTGGACGAACGCCGCCTCGGCCTGCGCCGACTCGCGAGCGGATGCGGCGAGCAGGGCGGCGGCGGCCGCCTGCTCGAGCCGTTTCACGTACCGGGCGAAGGAGGCGGATGTCCACCGCTCCACGTACTCGCGATAGGGCCGGGCACCGGGCCTCGCGTGACCCCAGGCCTCGAGATACGCGCGCTCGAGAGCCCACACCGCGACGATCGCCGCGGCATACGGCGCGAAGGCCAGCGTCTGGAGGTAGTCCACGTAGCCGCGACAGACCGGATGGACCGGCCCCTCGGAGTCGAGGCGCCGCGCGCGCAACTTCGACTCGAACCACGCCAGCTCGGCCGCGAGCGCATGCAAGCCTCCGAGCAGCAGTGCGCGGTCCCCCGGCGGCGCCATCGCGAGGACGCGCGACTGCGCCACGAACAGACCCTCGGCGAAGTGGCGATCCTGGACGAGCCACCGCTCGAAGGCGGCCTTCGCGAGGGAGCCGTCCTTCACCCCGAGCACGAAGGGGTTTCGGTTCGCGAGCCGCCACAGGTCCCGGTGGAACCGCAGGAGCGTACGCGGGCTCGTCCTGCGGGCCGCCATCAGCCCTTCCCGCCGCCGCCCCGGACACGCCCCTCCACGGGCGAGGAGGGCTCCGCGTAGAGCTTCCGGGGAATCCGCCCGGCGAGGAACGCGTCGCGCCCCGCCAGCGCGGCGTGCCGCATCGCGCGGGCCATGCGCACGGGATCCCTCGCGCGGGCGACGGCCGTGTTCAGCAGGACGCCGTCGCAGCCCAGCTCGAACGCCACCGCCACGTCCGAGGCGGTCCCGACCCCCGCGTCCACCACGACGGGCACGCGCGCGCGCTCCCGGATCAGCTCGATGTTGTGGGGGTTGCGCACCCCGAGGCCGGAGCCGATCGGGGCGGCCAGCGGCATGACGGCGACGCATCCCGCGTCCTCGAGCTTCCGGGCGACGACGGGGTCGTCGTTGGTGTACGGAAGGACGCGAAACCCTTTGCGCACGAGGGCGCGCGCCGCCGCGACCAGCCCCTCGACATCGGGCAGGAGCGTGTCCTCGTCGGCGATCACCTCGAGCTTGACGAGGTCCGTCCCGAGCGCCTCGCGCGCGAGCTCCGCCGTGAGCACCGCGTCCTCGACCGTGTAGCAGCCGGCCGTATTCGGCAGGACGTGGTAGCCGCGGGCGCGAAGCGCCTCGTACAGGTTGTCCGGGCCGGGTCCGAGGCCGACCCTGCGGATCGCCACCGTGACCATCTCGGTCCCCGAGGCCTCGAGCGCGTCGAGGAGGACCTGCCGGCTCGGATAGCGCGAGGTCCCGAGCAGCAGCCTCGAGCCGAGCTCGACGCCACCGAGCCTCCAGCGGTCGCCCTCGCCGCTCACCCCCATCATCCTCCCTGGACCGCCTCCACGACCTCGACCTCGTCGCCCGGGGAGAGGGCCCAGTCCCCCCAGCGCGAGCGCGGGACGACCTCGGCGTTCACGGCCACCGCGATCCCCCTGGCCCTCGCCAGGGCGACGGGCTCCGGTCCGTAGCCGAGCGTCGCCAGCAGCTCGGCCACCGTCCGGACGGCGAGCGGCCGCCACTCGCCGTTGACCCGGATCCGTGCCTCGCCCCCCGGTCGCGCCGGCTCGCTCATGAAGGCCCCGATGCGGGCGCGCCGGAGAGGAGGGCCGCGCGCTCCGCGCGAAACGGCTCGACCTCGCGGGGGAGCTTGCCGGTCGCGACCAGCTCGCCGATGTGGCGCGCCGTCGCGGGGGCGAGGAGCAGCCCCTTCCTGTAGTGGCCCGTCGCGACGAGGAGGCCCGGCACCTCCGTCGGGCCGATCGCCGGCAGATGATCGGGGAGCGCGGGCCGGAAACCGACGCTGACCTCGGCGAGTTCGAGCTCCGAGATGGCCGGCAGCGCCTGCCACCCGAAGCGCAGGAGGTCGTGGACGGCGCCCGCGGTCGGGCGGCCGTCGAAGCCCTGCTCCTCGACCGTGGCACCCACCGCGAGCTCGCCCTCGGCGCCCGGAACGAGGTAGACCTCCGGCGTGCGCACGACGCGCGCGAGAAGCCGCTCGCCCCGGAGGCGAAGGAGCTGCCCCTTCACCGGCCGCACGGCGAGCCGCGAGAGCGGCGAGCGGAGCGAGCTCGTGCTCCAGGCGCCCGCCGCGAGGACGACGAGATCCGAGCGGGCTTCGAACGGCTCGCCCGCTGCCGTCCTCCATGCGACCCCCACCGCGTGCCCCGCCTCGACGAGGATCTCCTCGACGGCGGCGCCGCTGCGGATGGTTCCCCCGGCCCGCTCGACCGCCGTCGCGAGACACGAGACGAGCGCCCGCGGGCGGACCCTGTGGTCGGCCTCGACGAGGAGGCCCGAGAGGAGCCTGCCCGACAGGCGCGGCTCGAGACGCGCGACCTCCTCGGCACCCAGGGGCTCGACCGGAAGCCTCCGGCCTCGCAGCGTCTCCCGCAAGGAGTCCAGCTCCGCCTCCTGATCGCGGTTCAGGGCGATCCAGAGCGTCGCTTCCCGTCCGTACCCGCACGACCGGCCGGATGCCTCCTCGAGGTCGGCGACGAACTCCGGGTAGCGGGCGAGGCTCTCGAGGGCGAGCTCGACGAGGGCCGGCTCCTCGGTCTGCGCCTCGGAGACCGCCGTGAGCATCCCCGCGGAGGCGCGCGTGGCACCGGCCCCGGGCCGGTCCCGCTCGAAGACGACGGCTCGCAGTCCTCGCCGCGCGAGCTCCCAGGCCACGGCCAGGCCGATCACGCCCCCGCCGACGATCGCCGCGTCAGACCGCGCGCCGGCCGCCGACATCGAGCGACCTCCTTCGCCGCCAGGCCTCGATCGCCTCGCGCCCGCGCCGGCCCGCCT
>JBBIHW010000187.1:0-6474 GCA_037446795.1 Acidobacteriota bacterium | reverse complement strand
CTTCTTCGAGCCGAACGTGATCGTCGCCCCCCGCCACGAGGCGATCCGGCCGGCGGGCCCCGCGGACTACGGCGTGGATCCCGGGGACCTGTCCTGCGAGGTGCGGCAGGCGCGCAACGTCGTCCGCTCTGCGGCGGAGCTGACGCAAACGGCGCACCCGCTCGCCGCCGAGGGCTACCGCTTCGTCTTCCACACGCCCAAGTACCGGCACGGCGCGCACACGACGCCGATCGACACCGACCAGATCGCGGTCCTGTTCGGCCCGTTCGGCGACATCTACCGGCACGACCGGCGCGCCCCGTGGGTGGGCGAGGGCTACGTGGACATCCACCCCGCCGACGCCCGCGAGCTCGGCGTCCAGGACGGCGACTACGTCTGGGTGGACTCGGACCCGAGCGACCGGCCGTTCCGCGGCTGGCAGGAGCGGGACAAGGAGTACCGGTTCTCGCGCCTGCTCTGCCGCGCGCGCTACTACCCGGGCACGCCGCGGGGCGTGACCCGCATGTGGTTCAACATGTACGCCGCCACGCCGGGCTCGGTCGAGGGGCAGCGGACCCGCCCCGACGGCCTCGCGCGCAACCCGCGCACGGGCTACCAGGCGATGTTCCGCTCCGGCTCCCACCAGTCCGCCACGCGGAGCTGGCTCAAGCCCACCTGGATGACCGACTCCCTGGTGCGGAAGGAGCTGTTCGGCCAGCGGATCGGCAAGGGATTCCTGCCGGACGTCCACTGCCCGACCGGGGCACCCCGCGAGGCGATCGTGCGGATCAGCCGGGCCGAGCCGGGCGGCATCGGGGGCCAGGGGCTGTGGCGGCCGGCCGCCGAGGGCCTGAGGCCCGGCTACGAGAGCGAGGCGATGAAGCGGTACCTCGGCGGCCGGTTCGTCGAGGTGGAAGGCGGCAAGGGAGGGAACGACTGATGGCGCGCGTCTACAACTGGCAGATCGGCCGCGAGATGTCCTACTGGTACCCCGAGTCGCGCCCGAAGCGTCAGTTCGGGGCGGTCTTCGACATCAACAAGTGCATCGCCTGCCAGACCTGCACGCTCGCGTGCAAGACCACGTGGACCTCCGGCAAGGGCCAGGAATACATGCTCTGGAACAACGTGGAGACGAAGCCGTACGGCTTCTATCCGCTCGGGTGGGACCCGAGGATCCTCGAGCGGCTCGGCCCCCAGCGCTGGAACGGGCGGCGCTACGAGGGCCGGACGATCTTCGAGGCCGCCGAGGCCGGCGAGCGGGTGCTCGGCTGGCGCCCCGGGGAGCTCGACTACGCCCACCCGAACGTGGGCGAGGACGACTGCGCCGGGACCATCGAGAACGGCGCGCACTTGAGCGTCCCCCACATGACCTGGTTCTTCTACCTGGCGCGCATCTGCAACCACTGCACGTATCCGGCCTGCCTGTCCTCCTGTCCCCGCGGCGCGGTCTACAAGCGCCCGGAGGACGGGATCGTGCTCGTGGACCAGGGTCGCTGCCGCGGCTACCAGGAGTGCGTGAAGGCGTGCCCCTACAAGAAGACGTTCTTCAATCACATGACCGGCACGTCGGAGAAGTGCATCGCCTGCTTCCCCAAGATCGAACGAGGGCTGCAGCCGCAGTGCTTCGTCAACTGCATCGGCAAGATCCGCTTCGCCGGGTGGATCTCGAAGTCGGGCGAGGCGCGGCCCGACAACCCCCTCGACTTCCTCGTCCACGTGCGCAAGGTGGCCCTGCCGCTGTTCCCGCAGTTCGGGCTCGAGCCGAACGTCTACTACATCCCGCCGATCCACGCGCCGACGTCCTTCCTGCGGCAGATGTTCGGGCCCGGCGTGGAGGAGGCGGTGGCCGCCTACCGGAACGCGCCGAACGACCCGGACCTGGCGGGCCTGCTGGCTCTGTTCGGCTCGACGGAGAGGATCGTCCCGCGCTTCCGCCGCGCCGGGGACGTCATGATCGGGCTCGAGGAGAACGGAACGGAGATCGTGCGCGTGCCGCTGCGGGAGCCCACCTACGTGCGGGCCGCGCTCGACGCGGGACGCGGCGTCGTCCGGACGAACACGCCATGAGGAGCGAAGCGATGTCTCGAACCGCGCGCCTGTCGGCCGGCCTCGCCGGCCTCCTCGTCGCCATCCTGCCGGCCTGCGGCCCCTCGGGGGAGGCGTTCCTTCCCGAGGTCGTCGCGGTGCACCGGCCGAGCCTGCCCTCCGACCCGGAGGACCCGGCCTGGGCCGGGGTCCCCGCGCACCGGGCGGCGCTCATCCTGCAGGACCTCGTGGAGCCGCGGCTCCTCGAGCCCTCGACACGGGAGGTCGTCGTGCGGGCGATCACCGACGGCGCGAGGGTCGCCTTCCGGCTCGAGTGGGCGGATGGCGCCATGGACGACGTGCAGGCCCCCGGGCGCTTCACCGACGCGTGCGCGGTGCAAGTGCCGTCGCTCGCATCGGCGGACGTGCCCGCGCCTCAGATGGGAGAGCCCGGCCGTACCGTCGAGATCACCTTCTGGCGCGCGTCGTGGCAGGCGGTCGTGGACGGGCGGGGCGACTCGATCCGCGACCTCTATCCCGGGGCGGGCGTGGACCACTATCCCTTCGAGGCGGCCTCGCTGGCGCCGGGATCCGCGGAGCGGGAGGCGATGGCGCTGCGCTACGCTCCCGCGCGAGCGCTCCGGAACCCGATGGCGGGACCGCGCGAGCGTCCGGTCGAGGACCTCGTGGCCGCGGGCCCGGGCAGCCTCGAGCGTGCGCCGGTGCAAGCGTCCGAGGGTCGCGGCCGGCGAACCGGGACCGGCTGGTCGGTCGTGCTCTCGCGACCGCTTCCGGAAGGGCTCGCCCCCGGATCGAGGTCGCAGGTCGCCTTCGCGGTCTGGCAGGGAGAGAAGGGGGAGGCGGGGGCGCGGAAGATGCGATCGCCGTGGATCCCGCTGTCCATCGAGGCCTCCTCGTGATGGGGCGCGAGGCACTGAAGGCGCCGGTCGAATCCGCCCTCGGCGAGGCCGCGGCCTGGAGGCTGCTCGGGCTCCTGTTCGAGCGGCCGACGACCGGCTGGCTCGAGGAGGTCGAGGCGGTCGCGCGCGAGGTGCGCGACCCGAAGCTTCGCGCGGCCGCGGCCGCGGCGCCGGCCGCGACCGAGGCCGGTCACCTGGCGGTGTTCGGGCCGGGAGGGGCCGTCTCGCCGCGCGAGGTCTCCTACCGCGGCCTCGAGGATCCCTCGCGCGTCATCGCCGATCTCGCGGCGTTCTACGAGGCGTTCGCCTACCGGCCGGCGTCCGAGGAGCCTCCCGATCACGTGTCGGTCGAGGCGGGCTTTCTCGGGTATTTGAGGCTGAAGGAAGCGTACGCGAGGAGCCGGGGGGACCCGGAAGCCGAGCGGGCGGCGAGCGCCGCGTTCGAGCGGTTCGCGCGAGAGCACCTCGGCCCGTTCGCGCGCGCCTTGGGACAGAAGCTCGCGGATGCGGCCGCCGCCGAGCCGCTGCACCGCGTTGCGACGGCAGCGCTTCTCGCGCGGCTCGGCCGTGCAGCGGAGACCGGCCCGAGCACGGGCTCCATGCCGGACCCGACCGGCTGAGGGGTCGCGGGTGGAGGCTGGGCGAATCGTTCTCGCCCTGCGCAGCGCTTCGGAGGCCCTCCCCGAGCCCGGCCCCCTCCGCGCGGTGCTGGATCTCCGTCTCGTCCGCGCCATCGAGTTGGAGCAGAAGCGAAGGCGGCGATTCCGCGCCGAGGCGCGGCTGCGAGGTCAGGGACGAGGCAGCGCAGCGAGCTCGTCCCGGCGCATTCGATCAACCAGCGAGGGCGCAGAGGTTCTTGCCGAGCTCGAGCTCCGCGGCCAGATCCTCGGTCGCCTCCAGCAGCCCCGCGTTCACGCGCTTGATGTCCAGGTACTCCGGCGGAAAGGAGGGCAGGCTCGACAGGATGTAGGACGTGAACGCCTCCTGGCTGCCGGCCGCCATCTTCAAGCCTTCGTTGGAGGTCCGGACCTCCCCGAGCGGCGCCGCAAAGACTCCTCCCGCACCCGCCTCGTCCGGGCCGCTGAAGTGTCCCGGCAGGACCAGCGTCTCTGCGGGCAGCTCCATCAGGCGCCGCAGCGACCGGTAGTGGAGCGCCGTCCAGGCCTCGGCCTTCCCCCCGAGGTCGGGCCGCGCGATCGAGCGCAGGAAGATGCTGTCGCCGCTGAACAGGATCCGGCGGTCGAGGAGGAACGCGAGGTTGCCCAGGGTGTGACCCGGGACGTGTCGTGCCTCGAGCACGCTCGCCCCGAGCTCGACCCGCCAGCCGTCCCACAGCGGCTCGTAGTCGAACGTGGCGGGCAGGCCGTCCATGGGGTGGATCCCGTCGTAGGGATGGAAGCCGTAGGGAACCCCGAGCCTCCTCGCCAGGGCGCGCGCGCCGCTGATGTGATCGGCGTGGGCGTGGGTATCGAGCACGCGGACGAGCCTGAGGCCCCTCTGCTCGACGAACCTGGCGTAGCGGTCGTCGTGGCGGAGGGGGTCCAGCACCACCGCCTCGCCGCGGGACGCGACCACGTAGCTCAGGCAGCCGCGCGCTGGCCGGGCGACCTGATGGACGACGAGGTCTCCCTCCGAGAGGACCACCCGGATCTCGTAGTGATCCCCCCAGGCCGCCATCCCGCCCCGCAGGTTCGACGCCTCGTAGCCGAGCGAGCGCAGCCCCTCGGCCACGAACGCCGAGGCACCTCCCTTGGCGCAGACGGCGACGACCGGGCGGTCGCGCGGGAGCCGGTCGTGCAGGTGCTCCGCGGCGTAGTCCGCGGCCGCCTTCGCGAGGTCGTCCTCCTCGGCTGCTCCGAGGATGCGGGTGTACGGCACGTTCAGGATGGCGGGACCCCGCGCGCCCTCGATCCTCCACCGGGCGAACTCGCCAGCGGAGCGCACGTCGAGGACGAGCACGGGCTCGCCGCGGTCGAGCCTCTCCTTGAGCTCCTCGACGGTCAGCTCGGGCTTCATCCCCTGAACCGGCGCCGCCCCGACTAGCCGGCGCCCTTCCTCACGTAGAAGACCAGGGTGCCTTCCTCCTCGCGCCACTCGAGGAGCTCGTTGCCCGTGTCCTCGGCCCACGCCGGGATGTCGGCGATCGCGCCGCGGTCCGTCGCGAGGATCTTCAGGACGTCTCCAGGGGCCAGGGTCCTGATCTCCTTGCCGGCCTTCACGACCGGCATGGGGCAGGTCAGGCCGCGCGCGTCGAGGGTTCTCGTCTCCTTCGCTTCTTCGGGCACGGGCGGGCCTCCTTCAGATGAAAAGGGTCACGTGGGCCTTGCGCGCCATGGACAGGAACGCCGCGGCCCCGCCGACCTCCACGCCGTCCACGAAGTCGTCCTTCGAGTACCCGAACACGTCCATGGTCATCTGGCAGGCGATGAGCCTCACGCCAGACTCGCGCGCGGCGTCGAGCAGCTCTCCGATCGCGGCCACGTTCTTCTTCCGGAACATGGCCTTCATCATGGAGGTGGCCATCGTCCTCATCCCGGGCATGGCCGTGACCACATCGGCCATGGGCACGGGCATGGGCATCGCGGGGTTGCCCACGGGCGAGACCTTGAGCTTCCGCTCGAAGTCCTTGTGGATGATGTTGAGGCCGTAGAAGGTGAAGAAGACCGCGGTGTCCATCCCGGCTGCCGCGGCGGCCGACGAGAGGATCAGCGGCGGGTACGCCCAGTCGAGCGTCCCCTTCGACGCGATGATGCACGCCCTGCGCGCGGCAGGGTCCTTCCGGAGCGCGCGCTCGATCTCGTCGCGGACGATGCGGCGGATCGTCTCCTCGGTCAGGGTCGTTTCGAGCATGCAAAGGCACCCCCGGCCCGACTCGAAGGGTGGCGCTGCTGCCGGGCCGCGCCTCGAGGGTAAACCCACGCGCGGCCGTGGTGCAACGGGGCCGCGACCGGCGGGCGGCCCGGTGCCGGCGCGGGGGGAGCGTGGGGGACCTCGCCGGATCCCGGGCATCGGCCGGTACCAGAACGCGAAGACCGTGCCGAGGCCGAACAGACCCGCGGCGCGAAGCGGTACGGGAACGGTGTCCGACAAGACGGTCAGGGCCGCGGCTCGAGGCACGCCGAAACCGTCGTGTCCCCGCTCGGCGGGCATCGGGCGCTCCTCGAGCAGCTCGCGAGGGACGGCGAGCATCGCGACCATCGCGAATCCACCCAGGAAGACGGGACGCAGGCGGGCCCGCACGGCCTCGGGGACCGCCGGGCGGACCCCGGCGCCGTGGTCGCGGACGAGGTCGAGGGTCGCTGCGATGCCGATCAGGATCGCCGAGCCGAGCAGCGCGGTCATCGGCAGGCGGGTCGCCACCAGCGCGAGGAGGAAGTCGCCCGTCAGGGCGCGGCGCGTTCGCGCGGGATCGTCCGCGGTTCCGGTCGGATGGACCGGGGTCGCCGGCGGCAGCAGCCCCGACTCGCACTGCGGCTCCGCCACCTTCGACCGCACGATCTCCAGGGCCTCCTCGAGGGCCTCGGTCGGGGCCACGCGGCGGGCGGCAACC
>JBBIHW010000186.1:0-6486 GCA_037446795.1 Acidobacteriota bacterium | reverse complement strand
GGTCATGTCGGCGACGCCGCCGCCGGACATCCCGGCCGAGGACGTCTTCCCCGGCGCGGCGCGCGCCGAGGCCCTCGGCCATCCGGAGCTCGGCCGGCGGCTGCGCGCGTCCAAGCCGGCCGAGCTGGCGAAGGTCGGGGGGCGACGCCCGAGGAAGCGAGGCGGGAACGAGCCCGGCGAAGAGAAACGCGACGGCGATGCGGAGGACGACGCGCTCGTGGTCGACGCCTCGGAGCGCGCGGCTGGCTTCGTCCGCGGGGGCCGGCGCCGCGTGGTCGTGATGGTGAATCGCGTCCGGACGGCCGCGTCCGTCGCCGGGCGCCTCGTGGCGACGCTGGGTGACGAGGCGGACGTGGTGCTGCTGACGGGCCGCATGCGCCCCTTCGACCGCGACCGCCTGGTCGAGCGGTGGAGCCGGTACCTCAAGGCGAAGGACCCCGAGGAGCCCGAGAGGCCGGTCGCGGTCGTGGCCACGCAGTGCCTGGAGGTCGGGGCGGACTTCAGCTTCGATGCCCTCGTCACCGAGTGCGCGAGCCTGGACGCCCTCCGGCAGCGCTTCGGCCGGCTCGCCCGGCTGGGCGCGAGCGCACCGGCGCCCGCGGTGATCCTGGCGCGGGAGGCCGATCTCGATAGCGAGGAGCCCGATCCCGTTTACGGCGAGGCGCTCCGGCGGACGTGGGCGTGGCTGTGGGACGGCGCAAGGGAAGAGAACGGGCGGCGCGTCGTCGACCTCGGCGTGGAGGCTCTCGAAGCCAGGGTGCGGGAGGCGGACGACCTCTCGCCGCTCCTGGCGCCGACGCCGGACGCGCCCGTGCTGCTGCCCGCGCACCTGGATCTTTTGTGCCAGACGGCGCCCCCGCCTCATCCGGAGCCGGACGTCTCGCTCTACCTGCACGGCAAGGCCGGCCCGCCGGAGGTCTCGATCGTCTGGCGGTGCGACCTCGCGCCCGACAACAGCGGGGTCTGGGCCGAGACGGTGGCCCTCTGCCCGCCGGTGAGCGGCGAGATGCTCCAGGCGCCGCTCTGGCGCGTGCGGGCGTGGCTCGCCGACCGCCCGGTGAGCGACGAGGCCACGGACGTGGAGGGCGCGGACGCCGCACCGGACGAGCGCGCGGGGCGGATCCGGTCGTGCCTGGTCTGGCGAGGGCGCGACCGCTCTCGCGTCGTCCGCGACGCCCGGGAGATCGCGCCCGGCGACGTGGTGGTCGTGCCCGCCGCGTACGGTATCGCCGGGCTCGGTCACGCCTCCGGCATCGAGGCCCTGGGCGCCGAGGCGCTCGACGTGTGGGAACCGGCCCGCCGACGCGCCGGCCAGCCGCCTGCCGTGCGGCTGCACCGCAACGCGCTCGGTCCCTGGCTCGCCTGCCCGCCGGTGGCGGAACTTCTGGCGGTGGCCGAGTCGCCCGCCCGGACCCGAGAAGACGTCCAGGACGCGATCCAGGCGGTGCTGGACTACCGGGCCGAGGGGGAAGAGGGCCCGCCCGGCCCGCCCGGGTGGTGGCTCGATCTTCTGCGCCTGGCGTGGCCCGGCCGGATCGAAGACCACCCCGCTGGCGGTATCGTCCTGCTGGCCCGGGCCGCTGCCGTCCTCGAGGCGGGCGAACTCGACCTCTTCGCCGACGACGATGACCTCCTGTCGGCCAGCCACCAGGAGGTGACGCTCGAGGAGCACGCCGCCGCGGTCCGCCGGGCGGCGGCGCGGCTCGCCGCCGCCTGCCTCCCCGAAGGCCTGCGCGGCCCTGTGAAGGCGGCCGGCTACTGGCACGACGTCGGCAAGCTCGACGAGCGGTTTCAGCTGCTCCTGCGCCAGGGCGACGAGGTCGCGGCCGCCGCGGCGGTACGTCCCCTGGCCAAGTCGGCATTGATCCCGCCGTCGCCGGCGCGGCGCCGGGCGATCCGCGAGGCGAGCGGGCTGCCGGAGAACTACCGCCACGAGATGCTCTCGGCGCAGCTCGTCGAGCGATATGCCGAGCTCCGCGCCGACCCCTGGGCGCGGGACCTCGTCATCCACCTCGTGGCGAGCCACCATGGGTACGGGCGGCCGTTCGCACCGGTCTGCGCGGACGACAAGGCGCCGGCGGTCGCCGGCACCCTGGAGGGCGTCCGAATCGAGCTGACTGCCGACGAGCGGCGGGCGTTGCCGCCTCCCCACCGCCTCGATTCAGCGGTCCCCGAGCGGTTCTGGCGCCTGACCCGGCGCTACGGGTGGTGGGGGCTGGCGTACCTCGAGGCCGTCCTGCGCCTTGCGGACTGGTACGGGAGCCGCGTGGTCGTCACGGCCGGATCCAGGGACGGTGCCGCACCATGACCGACCGACCCTTCGAACTCCGGGCTCTCGACGGCACCAATCCCCTCGGGTTCCTGGCGGCGCTCGGCACGCTCCTGACGCTGGCCCGGTGCGGGGTCACGGGCGCCCGGCTCCGGTGGCGGCAAGCCCGCACGTGGGTTCCGGTGCTCGAGGGGACCGAGGCCGCCGACGAGCGTGCCCTGGCCGACGCGGTCGCCGAGGGCTTGCGCGGAGAGCCGGTGGCCGATGACGCAGAGCGGGCGCGCGAGAGAGCGCAGCGGGCGATGGAGGAGGCGAGAACGGCGCTCAGGCGGAAGCGGGACGAGATCAGGCGGCGGCGGTCGAGCCGCAGCGAGCGCGTCCAGGCCGAAGAAGAGGAAGTGCGTCCATTGGAGCGGGAATACGAGGCCCGGCGAGCCGCATGGCTCGAGGCACTGCGGCGTGCCGCCCCACGGCCCGAGCTCGCCCTCGGGGCACGCCTCGACTGCACGCCCGAGGAGTACCGCGAGCACGCGGCCGGGTTTCTCGCCGCCGCCGGCCACGCCGAGCGGGAGGCACTCGACATGCTGGCCGCGTTCGGCAGCGACGCCTGCCGGCGCAGGAACGGCGACAAGATGGATCCCACGCCGTTCTGCTTCGCGAGTGGCGCAGGCCGCCAGGAGTTCCTCGATATCGCGCGCCAGCTAACCGATAAGGTGACGGTCGACCGGGTCTACCAGTCGCTGTTCGACCGATGGATGTACCGCGACGAGAGGCTCGCCCTGCGGTGGGATCCGTTGGAGGACCGCCGCTACGCGCTTCTGGATCGGGACCCGTCCGACGACGGCGCGCGTACGGTGTGGATGGCGAACCTTCTCGCCTACCGTGCACTCGCCCTCTTTCCGACGACGCCGACCGACCGGGGCCTTGCCGCCACCGGGTGGCGCGAGGAAGGCGAGGAGCGGCGCAAGCAGAGGTGGTTCACGTGGCCGCTCTGGGACTCGCCGGTGGGCGTGGACGTCGTCCGCTCGCTCCTCGGCATACGCGAACTCCGCGACCCCAGACCCGACTGTGACGTCCTTTCGGCTCGCGGGATCGTGGCTGCGTACCGGACGGGGCGGATCGGGGAGGGGTACTACGCAAACTTCAGCCCGGCCCGGGCGGTGTGCTCGCGATGGCGCTGACGGAGCCTGACGAAGCGGACGCGCTCGAACCCGACCCGACAGGGCCGGATCCCGTCGGGCCCCGCCCGGACCCTGGGTCGAACGCCTTGCGCTGCTTCGCCGTGGGCCGCCGGGCCCTGGGCGGTTGCAGCGGGGCGTGCTCGTCCAGGAAGCGCCGTAGGGCCT
Source organism: Acidobacteriota bacterium (assembly GCA_037446795.1). GTDB lineage: Bacteria > Acidobacteriota > Polarisedimenticolia > Polarisedimenticolales > JBBIHW01 > JBBIHW01. Next base: position 2,871 of record JBBIHW010000186.1, on the reverse strand, counting down.
CGGACACACCCACCCCTTCTCGGTGAGCGCGTTCCTGCAGCAGCCGCACGGGGCGCCCGGGCAGATGCCGCGCTTCACGTCATGCTCCCCGTTCATCAACACCTTTTTCATGCTGCCGAGAGCGAGTCCTCCTACGCGCCGCCTTGTGCCGCCTCCTGTATGCGAAGCAACACCTCGAATTCGGACGGTCTCTTGTACCCTGCCCCCGTGTGCACGTGCGGTGGTCCTAGGCCACCGCGATCCACCGGCTGATTGCCGTCCCGGCCTTTTCCAGGCTCGTGAATTCTCGCAGCCAGAGGAGCCCTTCCTTGATCGTCTGCGTCAGCAGCTCGGTTTCAGCGTTGCCCTTCGGATTGTCGTGGCTGCCGACGACTTCCTCGATCCCAAGAAGCTCACGGCCGCCATGAACCCGGTCGCGGTCGGCTGGCTGCCGTGATCGGAGACAAGCTCCAGCCCGGCCCTCGGAGAACCGCCCCCGGTGCTGCGGGTTCTCGCTTGACTCCTCGCCCTCGCCGCCAATCTTTTTCCACATCGGGGCACGGAGCCAGCCATGCCTGCTCGGGATCCCCTCGCCGACCTCGAGCCCGACCTCTTGCCTGTCCGGATGCTCGCCGAGTACGTCTACTGTCCCCGGCTCTTCCACCTCATGCACGTCGAAGGCCGCTGGGAGGACAACGCGTTCACCGTCGAGGGCCGCTTTGTCCACCGCCGCGGAGAGAACGAAAGAGACGTCCTGCCCGAGGCCTCGCCGCCGGAAGAGGCCAGCGAGGGGGCTGCCGGCGACCCAGAACCCGAGATCTCTCGCTCGGTCCACCTCGGAAGCGAGCGGCTTGGCCTTGTCGCGAAGCTCGACCTCGTCTCGACCGCTGCCGATGCCGCCGTACCGGTCGAAACCAAACGGGGACGCGTGCCGGACAACCCCGAGCGAAGCTGGGAGCCGGAGCGAGTCCAGCTCATGGCCCAGGGACTGCTGCTCAGGGAGAACGGATACCGCGTGGACCATGGCGTGCTGTACTACGCGGGGTCCCGAACCCGCGTCGAGATCCCTTTTACCCCAGAGCTCGAAACGAGGACCCTCGACTACATCGAGCGGGCGCGTCTCGCCTCGCGGCGGACCACCCTGCCTCCACCGCTCGAGAATAGCCCCAAGTGCAACGGATGCTCCCTCAACGGCATCTGCCTTCCGGACGAGACCCTGGTGCTGCAGCGCGTGCTCCCCGACCCGGTGGCACCCGAGGCGCGCCGGCTGTATCCGCCGCGGGAGGACGCGGTCCCGCTCTACGTCCAGCACCAGGGCGCATCCGTAGGGAAGTCGGGGGAGAGCCTCGTCGTCTCCTACCAGGGGAACGAGCTGGCGCGAGTTGGCCTCAAAGACGTGAGCCAGCTAGTTCTGTGCGGGAACATCTCCGTCAGCGCCCAGACGCTTCACCTCCTGTGCGAGGCTGGCATCCCGACCGTTCATCTCTCGATGGGACACTGGTTCTACGGGATCACCTCGGGCATCACCCTGCGCAACGCCTACGACCGGGCCGCGCAATTCGAGGCAGCGGCCGACCCCGTCCGCCGGCTCGCGTTCTCTCGCGCCATCGTCGGTGCAAAGGGTGCCAATCAGCGAACGATGCTTCGTCGAAACGCCGACCCCCGGCCCGAGCGCGATCTCGCCGAGATGGGGCGTCTGATTGATGTCGTGGAAGGGGCCTCGAGCCTCGACGAGCTCCTGGGCATCGAGGGCGCCCTCGCCGCGGCCTACTTCGGGGCCTTCTCGAGGCTCCTGCGATCGAGCGAGGTGGAAACGAACTGGGACTTCAAGAGCCGCAACCGGAGGCCGCCGAAGGACCCGATCAACGCACTGCTGTCCCTCGGATACGCGCTCCTGACGAAGGAGTGTACCGTGGCGTTATTGGCCGAAGGGCTCGACCCGTGGTGGGGCCTTTATCACCGGCCGCGCCACGGCCGCCCTGCGCTCGCCCTCGATCTCATGGAGGAGTTCCGGCCGCTCGTCGCGGACAGCGCCGTGGTCACCGCCGTCAACACGGGGATGGTGCGTGAGCGCGACTTCACGCGCTCCTCGTCCGGCTGCATGCTCAATCCGTCCGGACGGAAGGCGTTCATCCGCGCCTACGAGGCGCGGCTCGATCAACTCGTGACCCACCCGATCTTCGACTACCGGTGCTCGTGGCGGACGCTCATCCGCCTCCAGGCCCGATTCCTGTCGCGATGGCTTCGTGGGGACGTCCCGCAGTACATCGGGATGACTACGCGGTGAGGCCATGGCACGGCGACGATATCTCTTCTCGTACGACATCTCCGACGACAAGCGGCGGAACCGCACGTTCAAGATCCTCGACGCCTGGGGCGATCACGCGCAGTACAGCGTCTTCTTCGCAGAGCTGAACCCGACGGAGCTTGCGGGCCTGAAAATGCGACTTGACCGCGTCATCAACCACGACGAAGATCAGATCTTGATCCTCGATCTCGGGCCTCAGACAAGCCCGCTCGAGGAGGGACTCGAATGCCTCGGGAGAAGTTATCGCCCCCCAGCCAGAGTCGTGGTAGTCTAGCCGCGGCGTATTCGAGCGGGCCGGTGATGGAAGTTTCCCGGGACCCGCTCGCGGTCCTTGAAAACACAGGAGATGCAACCTCCGATGAACCCTCCGCGCCACCAGGCCGGGGCAGGTCCGAGGCCCCCTCTCGAATCGGGTCCCTCAATTCACAGAAGAACCAAGGCTTGCACAGTCAGCTCGTTCCGCGCTCCTCGGAGCGCGGCCCCATTGAAGCAAGGAGGTCGACAAGCGCCACCCCCACGAGCAGGCACCTTCCCCGCTACTCGGAGCGCGGCCCCATTGAAGCCATACTAAACACAACGACAAC
>JBBIHW010000185.1:0-6494 GCA_037446795.1 Acidobacteriota bacterium | reverse complement strand
CCGAGGGGGCCGGCCCAGACCCGCCGCCGCGTCGGCGCGGCGTGCGCGAGCCGGCGCGCGAGCTCGAGCGCGGTCCCGCTCGGGGAGTCCTTCTTCCCCCGGTGGTGACGCTCGAAGACGAACGGGTCGTAGGAGCCGACGCGGCCGAAGAGGCGGCCGGCCTCCGCGACGAGGCGGTAGAAGAGGTTCATGCCCAGAGAGAAGTTCGGGGCGATCACCGCCCCTGCCTTCGAGCGGCGCGCGGCGAGGCGCAGCGCAGCGCCGCTGGCGTCCCAGCCCTTCGTGCCGCAGACGACCGACACGCCCGCCTCGAGCAGGCTCACGACGTTCCGCTCGGCTTCGGCCGGTGCCGTGAACTCGAACGCGACCTCCGCCTCGCGCAGCGCCTTCGCCCGCGCGGAGGCCACCGAAAGAGGGTGAGAGACGGCCGGATCCAGGACCGCCACGAGCCGGTGGCCCCGACGCCCGGCGACGGCCTCGATCTCGCGCCCCATGCGCCCGTAGCCCACGAGGGCGTACTTCAAGCGGCCGCCCTCCCCTGCCCCTCGATGAACTCCCGGTGGAGCGAGCGAACCGCCTCCTGAAGGCGCTGTTCCGGAACCACCGCAGCCACGCTCGGTCCCGCGCCCGAGAGAGCGAGCGCCTCCGGCTCGATTCGCGCGAGGGCCTCGATGACACGGCCCCGCACGGCTGGGTCCCTCAGGAGCACGGACCCGACCACCGAGACGACCCCGCGTCCTTCCGAAACAGTGCCCTCCACCTCGCCGCCGAGCTCGGCGGCGAGCCTCCCGCGGTCGGCTGCTCGAGACACCACGACGGTCGCCCCGGCCTCGGAGCAGACGGCGAGATCCGCGGCGAGCCCGCTCCTCTCGAGGGCCGCGAACGTGCGCGGCAGGAAGGCCGGGTCGGCCCGCAAACGGCGCGAGGCCACCCGGACGATGCACACCCCCGTGCGGCTCGCCACCGAAGCGAGGCGCGCCTCCTCGCCCGCCGCCTCGTCCAGCACCAGGGTGCCCGCAGAGGCCGGGCGCAGCGTGTTCAGGATCCGCACGGGGATCCTTCTCTCGACGGCAGGCAGGACGGAGGCAGGGTGAAGGACCTTCGCCCCGTAGAACGCGAGCTCGGCGGCCTCCGCGAAGCTCACCCGCGGCAGCGTCCTCGCCTCGGGAACGATCTTCGGATCGGCGGTCATGAGCCCGTCCACGTCGGTCCAGATCTGGATCTCCTCGGCGCCGATGGCCGCCCCGACGGCCGCCGCGGTCGTGTCCGAGCCCCCCCGGCCGAGGGTCGTCGTCCGCCGGTCCGGGCCCGCCCCGACGAACCCCCCCATCACCGGGACCTCTCCTGCTTCCACAGCCGGGAGGAGCGTTCGCCGTGCGGTCTCGGCCAGCGCCGCAAGATCCGGCTCCGCGGCCCCGTGTCGGCCGTCGGTCAGGACGACGTCGCGCGGATCCACGAGGCGCGCTCGAACGCCCCTGCCCTCGAGCGCCGCCGCGAGGATCCGCGAGGAGAGCAGCTCCCCGTAGGCGAGCAGCGCGTCGGCGGCCCGCGGGGTCCCCTCGCCCAGGACCCGCACCGCACGCAGCAGCTGCCGGAGCTCCTCGAACAGCGCGTCGAGCGAGAGGCTCAGGTCGTGTCGTCTGCGGGCGTCCTCGATCGCGCCGGCGACCGCCCACCGGTGCTTCCGCTCCAGTGCCGCGAGAACGGGATCGAGCCCCTCCCGATCCCCGCGCGCCGCGGCGGCGACCGCCTCCACCAGCAGATCTGTCACTCCCGCGAGGGCCGACACCACGACGATCGGCCGCGCCTCGAGCTTCGACCGGACGACCTCCACCACCGCCAGGACCCGCTCGGCGTCCCCCACCGAGGTCCCGCCGAACTTCATGACGATCACGACGCGGCCCTGCGCGACACGAGTCCCCTGCGAAGGAGCAGCTCGGCGTTCAGCAACGCCCCTCCCGCGGCGCCGCGCACGGCGTTGTGCGAGAGCACCTCGAAGCGCAGCGTGAGGACCGGGCAGGCTCGAATGCGCCCCACGACCGCGCTCATCCCGCCACCCGCGTCCCGGTCGAGTCGCGGCTGCGGGCGGTCCGGCTGCTCGCGCACGAGGACCGGGGCCGCCGGCGAGGACGGAAGCCCGAGATCCGCGACCTCGCCCTGGAAGCCGCGCAAGGCGTCCGCCGCCTCGCCCGCCGTCACCGGACGCTCGGTCTCCACCGACACCGCCTCGAGGTGTCCCTCGAGCGTCGGGACCCGATGGCAGTGCGCGGACACCGTCACGTCGGCGCGCTCCACGGTGCCCCCGCGGACGCGCCCGAGGATCTTCGCCACCTCGGTCTCGATCTTCTCCTCCTCCCGCGGGATGAAGGGAATCACGTTGTCCACCACCTCGAGCCCCCGCGGCCCGTCCAGGCCGGCCCCGGACAGCGCCTGCAGGGTCGCCACGACGACCCGCTTCACGCCGAAGGTCGCGTGGAGCGGGGCGAGGGCGAGGGCGAGCCCCGTGACCGAACAATTGGGGTTGGTGACGACGAAGCCGCCTCCCGTCCGGCGCCTTTGCTTTTCGACCAGGGCCAGGTGGCTGGCGTTGACCTCGGGGATCACCAGCGGCACGTCCGGCTCCATGCGGTGGGCCGAGCTGTTGCTGACGACCACGAATCCTGCCGCGAGGAAGGCCGGTTCGATCTCCCTCGCGGCGGCGGGATCGAGGGCGGAGAAGACGAGGTCGCAGTCGCCGAGGTCGGCCGGACGACTCGGCCGTACCGGCACACTCGCCCATGCCGCTGGCAGCGGCGAGGACAGGCTCCAGCGACACACCTCCGCGTAGGCAGCTCCCGCCGACCGGTCGGACGCAGCCAGGGCCACCAGCTCGAACCAGGGATGGGACGCGAGCCGATCCACGAGACGCTGGCCGACCAGGCCGGTGGCGCCGAGGATGCCGACCCGCACACGCTCCACGATCGCTCTCCGCGCGCCACCCGCAGGGGCCGAGCCCGGCCGGGGCGCTCCACGATACACCCGGAGGCCCTGGCAGCCTGCCAGGCGGATTCGAGTATATTTAGGCGCTCCGCGGAGGCCCAGTCTCCTGCGGAAACGACCAGAGGAGCGTGTACGACGCGAATGGGGGCACGAGACTGCGGGGCTCGCGGAGAGGTCGTCCCGCCGGGGCCGCCGGGGCGTCCCGAGCCGGGGGACGACTTCTACTGCCTGCGGTTCCAGGTCTGGTATCCGTCGTTCGACTGCGCCATCCGCACGAGGTTCCGCACCTCGCCGAGCTGCGAGCGATGCGACCAGGGGCGTTTCAACCTGAAGCGGCACGCGGCCAGCCTCCAGGGCCTCCGACCGCCGCTGCTGCCCGGTTGACGAGGACGTGCCCTTGCCCCCTGCTCTCGATCCTCGCCGGCTGCGGGGCCTCGTCTTCGATCTCGACGGCACGCTCATAGACTCCTACGCTGCCATCACCGAAAGCGTCAACGCTGCGCGTCGCGCGTTCGGGCTGGAGCCGATGGAGGAGTCCGACGTGCGACGCCACGTCGGCCACGGCCTCGAGCGCCTGGTGGCGGACATCGTCGGGCCGGACCGGGTCGAGGAGGGCGTGCGTCTGTTCCGCGAGCGCTACGGGCTCGTCTACCGGGACGGAACCCGGGCGCGGCCAGGGGCGCTCACGACCCTGCGCGAGCTCCGGCGGAGGGGCTACCGGCTTTCGGTGGCGAGCAACAAGCCTGCGCGGTTCAGCGAGCTGATCCTCGGCGATCTCGGCATGCTCGAGCACCTCCACGCGGTGCAGGGTCCCGACCGCGCGGGCTCGACGAAGCCCGAGCCCACCATGATCCGCCTCTGCCTCGAGGCGATGGGGCTGCGGCCGGCCGAGGCCGCCTACGTCGGCGACATGACGCTGGACGTGGAAAGCGCGGCCGAGGCCGGGGTCCCCGTCATCCTCGTGCCCGGCGGGTCCACGCCGGAGGCCGATCTCCGCAGGACGGGTCACCGGTTGCTCGGGAGCCTGAGGCAGCTGTTGCTGGTCCTTCCCCCGCGCGCCCCGCGGGCCGGCCCGGGCGCCGCGGCCGGGGACCACCGCGGCGGGTGACGGTCCGCATCCATCGGCCCGGCCCGCTCCCCTGCCCGGAGCGCGCCCGCAGGGTCTGGCCCTCGGCCTCCTCTCGGCCTCCCTCTTGTGCCCGGCTTCGGAGAGGCGTATAAGAGCGTCCTGGAGGCCGCTCCGAGGGCGGTCCGGAAAGGAGGAGAGGTGGATGCCATGAAGGTCTCCACGAGGGTGTTGGTCGCCGCCTTCACGATCGCTGCTCTGCTGGCGCCGCTCGCCTCGAGCGCCAGCGAGACCCCGCCGCCCCCCCCGTCCGAAAAGCTCGAAGCGGAGGGCGACGACGGTCCCGGCATCAAGAAGATCCAGGCCAAGCGGGACGTCGAGAGGAGAATCGTCGATCCGCCCCATCCGGTGAAGCCGCTCGGCGGCCCGGGAGCGAACCTCTCGCTGCTCGGCGAGGTCACGGGCGGAACCGGTGGCTTTGTTGCCATCGGCTCGGGCGGAGCGAGCGCTCAGGTCGCTGCGATCGAGAAGAGCCTCAGGCGGCTGGCGCGGGAGCTTCGCTGACCGGCGCGCCCGTCCTGTTCTAGCGGCGCGACAGCTCGACGCTCTCGGCGACGCGCTCGAGAGCCGAGGCGGCAGTCTGGGGGCCTGGTTCCGCCTCGAGCAGGAAGGCGTGTCCCTCTCGGGCGACGAAGAGGAACGCCTCGGCGCGCCGATAGACGGCCGCCGCGCCCTGGGAGCGCCGGACAGGCGTCCAGCCCTGCTCCGCCAGGGTTCCCAGTTCCGGCGCCCCGGCGGGCAGCCTCGCGAGGCGAACTGCGGCGACTCCGTCCGGACTGACCACGCGCACCGGGAAGCCGTCGGGAGTCCGCAGCGACGCGACCGGCCACCAGCCGCGCGGGACGACCGCCCGCAGCCCGGGCACCTGCAGCGTTCCCTCCACGAACGGGTTTCTCCTGCGCTCGGCCTGCGGGAGAGGAAGGAAGCGGATGCCGAACCGCTCCGCAGGATCGAGCGGAGGCGGGGCCGGGGGCCGGCCCTGCGGTCTCCAGGTGAATGGGATCCAGAACAGAGCGAGCGAGCGCCAGCCCGTTTCGACCGGAAGCGCGATCTCGACACCGCGACCGGGGAAGGCGAGCCGGAAGACGAGCCAGTCCCCCTCCCAGCGCGGCTCTCTGAAATGATCCACGCGCCCCGCCGTCGCGCCGGTCCACTCGGAGATGAGCGGGTCGAGCTGCCGACCGTCCACGCGGACCGCCTGTGGACACCGTAGCGGCGGCTCCGTTCCCTCGAGCCAGCCGCGGCTCGGCGAGCCGACGACGGCGACATAGCCTGCTCTCGAGCCGTCCCCGACCACGACCATGCCCCCGTCGCGATCCACGAGCCGACCGCGCAACCACAGAGAGGCCCCGGGAAGCGGTCGCGGGGGCGGCGGCTCCGACGGCAGACGCCTTGCGAGGAGCCCCGGCGGGATCCCGAGGGTGAACCCTTCCGCGGTGACGATGCCCCACGGATCGCGCCGCTCGTCTCCCGCGCCCGGCGGGAGGCCGATCGCCGGGAGCGCGACGTGCCCGCCGGGGCCGATGGCCAGGATGTCCTTCCAGCCCTCGGCTCGCACGCTGGCCCGCCGGCACAGGGCCAGCATTTCCTCCGTCACGGAAGCCACCCCGTCAGGCCCGAGACCGGCGTCTCCCGGCAGGAGGAGCGCGCCGAGCTTTCGGGCGGTCCCCACCACCTCGCGTTCGAGCCAGAGGGCGGGTCGCTCGCCGTGGGATGTCGCGAGCGTGCCGTCCCAGCGCCGCTCCCCGCCCCCCTCCTGCTGCGCCACGAGCGTCGCGCCGGGCAGGACCCGATTCGGATCGCTCCCGTCCATCGCCTCGATCGCGTAGAAGGCGACGACGCTGTCGCCGGGCCACCGCCACAGCTCCAGAAGCGGGGCCCCGGGTTCCCCCGTGGAACTCGACGAGAACCAGCGCGGGTCCGCCTCCACCGACAGAGCTCCGGCGTCGAACGTCCGCCGCGGGCCCGCAGCGAGCACCCGGTCGAGGAGGCCGCCCGCGGACAGCGGCGCCGCCTCCTCGGTTCCGGCGCGGACGGCCGCGAGCACCTCGTCCGGGAGGTCCGCGAGAAGCAGCTCCTCGGAAACGGCGGCCCACGCGCCGCTCGCACCGAGCAGGCAGGCGCGGGCCGCCGTCGGCCACCGCCCCGCGCCGCTCACGGGGTCTTCTCGAGCCGCTCGAGCTCGGCCTCGAGGGCCGCGACCCGCGCCTTCAACGCGGCGATCGAGGCGCGCACCCGCTCCAGGCGGCCATCGAGTGGACCGCGGCGGGCGAGCGGCTCTTCGGAAAAAGGCGCCGCGGGAACCGGAAGCACGATCCGCAGCGGGGAGCGCTCGTCACCGGGCCGATGGACGTCCACGGCGAGCGCGCCTCCCCGCGCGGTGCGGAGC
>JBBIHW010000184.1:0-6515 GCA_037446795.1 Acidobacteriota bacterium | reverse complement strand
GGTGGTTCTGGACCTCTCTTCGACCCCGGACCCGGACATCTACGCCGTGCAGTTCGACTTCCACGGGTATGGTGGCTTCGCCTACTCCTTCAGGCACTCGACGAACAAGGTCCTTTTCGAGAGCTCCACGGTGAGCGACTGCAAAGGACTCGCGTGCAGTCCCTTGTATCAGGCGATGATGGAGGCGTCGAAGAAGATCGCCGAAGACGCAGTGCTGCAGGAAAGCCCGCCCCAGCAGGAGGCGCTACTGCTGGTTTTCGCAACCCTCCTCCAGCACGGACCCCGAGTCATAGACGATTGCAGGGATGCGCTCAACGACCCGGCGGGGTGCGGCCGACCGTGCAGCAAAGAACTCGGGAGAGCCGTCGCCTCGCACGACTTCGACAGAGCTCGTGCCCTCATTGCGGCGGGGGAAGACCTGAACTGCCTATACAGACGATACGAAGGCGCGACCGAAAGTGAGACCCTGTTGATGACGCTGGCCGGCTCGCCCGACTTGTCAGCGGTGAAATTCCTGATCGAGGTGGGAGCAGACGTCAACGCGAGAGACCCCGTCACGAACCAGACCGCGCTCATCCACGCCGCGCGTTCCGGCTATGGCAGGAGGACGGAGATGATCGAGCTCCTGCATCGGGCTGGGGCCGATCCTACGGTGAAATCACGAGGCGGCAAGACCGCGCTCGACTTTGCGAGAGAGCGAGGTTACGTGGAGGCAGCGCAGATCATTCAACAGTACCTGGATGCGCAGAAAGGAGAATAGGCCACTCAGCAAGAAGATCGAGGAATTCCAGGAGAGCGCCGGCCCTGGGCGCTCGCACCCGCTGCCGGGCCACGGCCCGCTGCTCCTGTTCCTTCGCCGCCACCTCCGCCCCGAGGGCGTGGCGACGAGCCACCGCGTACGGGCCACGAACCCGCCCCGGCGGCCGGATCCAGCCAGAGCTTCCTCCCTGTCCCGTCAATCAGGAAGGCGTACCGGTGGCCCTGCCTGTCCTCTTCAACTTCAACGATGCGGTGCGCTGGAGAGGCTCGACACGGGTGTTCACGCTGACGCGGCACGCGACGGGGAGTTCCTCGACCCGACGGCGCACCTGCGCCATCTCGCGCACCGCGCGGGCGTGGAGGTCGGGGGGGTGCGAGCCAGAACACCAAGAGCTCGTCTTCGGGCGCGAAGACAAGATGCTTGTCGTACGGACCGACTCCGGCGCCAAGCCCGGCGGCCCGGGAACGCTCGTCTGCACCAGCGATTCGGGTCCGTCGTCGCGGGCGAAGCCACGGTGCTCGGTGTCCCGAGCCGGTCTCCGGGATCCGGCCGCGGCACCACCCCATCCGCTCGTGGCCGAGGAGGACCTCGATCGCGCCCTCGAGGCCCTCCCGGCCGGGGGAAGGGGCACGGGCGGGCCGATGAGACGTCACGTCTCGAGCAACCGGTACCGGTTTTTCGTTGGGTCCTGAAAGAGGGCGCGGGCTCTCACCGGCTCGACGCTGCGCCCCGGGCCGGCGCGCGGAGGAAACGGACATGCGGGCCATTCGGGCGACGTTCGAGATCCGGCTCCCGAGACGAGGGTCCGGATCCTCGGCTTCGGCGCGGCGCAGCTCGCGACGCGGCTCCTGATTCTCGCGCTCGCGATGCGAATGCGGCGTGTGCCGTCATGGCCCGCTCAGACCCCGGGTGTCACCGGGTGTCGTTGAACCGGGCGGTCTCCGAATTGCGCGGTCTACCGCTTCGTCCTGGCCAGACCGGCGCTACTAGCTGCCGCCGCGGGAGGCGAGGTACGACTCGACGAGGCGAGCGAACTTGGTGAAGTCCTCGAGCCGCTCGTTGAGCAGACTGTGGACCAGATCCACGTTGACGTCCAAGTAGCCGTGGACGATCACGTCGCGGAACCCGGCGATGGCGTGAAAGCACGGCGCGAACTCTCGCGGCAGGATTCCGAGGTCGCGAAGCCGGTCGATGGCGGCCGCGTAGTCGGACACGTCACGGCCCGCGCTCGCCGCCGGGTGCGAGGCGACATCCAGCGCGTTCTGGGCGCACCGCTGCAGGCCATGCTCCACCACCCACCGCTCCTCCTGATCGGATCGGAGCGCTTCGAGCGGACGGCCCCGGTGGCGACGGAGCGTCTCGATCGCGTGATCGAGGGCCACCAGATCTCGCCGCACGACCGCCGGATCGGGTCGGCCCTGCGTCATCGGCCGGGCGATCCGCGCGCCATGCCGCGGCTCGACACTTCCCCGATCTTCCCGAGGTGCGGCACCCAGTCGCAGTAACGGGAGAGAGCGCGCCCCTCGCGCGTCGTCGTCGCGGCCAGGTCGCGGGAGAAGAGCCGCACGCCGTCGCGCAGGACCCTGTGGTAGAGAAGCGGCCCAGCGTCGTTCAGCACGACGATGTCCACTCGGTTGTCGTGCAGAAGCGCGATCAGCTCCGTGCCCAGCTCGGCCGCGTAGCCGAAGGGAGCCGGCGGCAGACAGGCCGCGTCCACCTACACGGCCACGTCCACGTCGCTGTGGGGCTGCGCCTCGCCGCGGGCGTGCGAGCCGAACGGGTACGCTTCCAGGATCTCGGGGCGTCCTGCGAGGAATCGCGCGATCCGCTCGACCAGACGCTCGAGATCGAAGGCCGACATGCCGGCATTATCTAAACCGCGCGAGGCCGGGCAAGAGGCCCGGGAAACCCAGGGATGCCAGATCTCCGACCGTCCGCGAACGCCACCCTTCCGCGGAACCGGTCCGGCCACGTCCCCACTCGCTGCGGCCACGCGATGCGGCCATCGAGCGCGGCCCTCGGGAAGGAGACGTGGGGCCGGCTGCTGCGGGACCTGGTACGGCGAGACCGAACGGCCACGCGCGATCACCCCGACCGGCATCCCGCCGGCCGCCTGAACCCACCGCCCCACCCATGCGTCGGCTCCGTCCCGCGCGTCGCGGCGCGTCAGCGCCTGCGGCCAGGACGCGACGGGTTGACAAGGATCTCCTCCTTGCTAGAGTAAGGACATGAGCAAGGTCACGAGCAAGCTCCAGGTCACGCTGCCCAAGTCCCTCGCCGATCTGTACGGCATACGGCCCGGGGATGAGATCGAGTGGCAGGAGGCGGGAGAAGTCATCCGGGTCGTTCCCGTCCGGAAAGGACGCAAGCCTCGTCTGGACCCCAAGGCACGGCTGAAGCTCTTCGACCAAGCCACCTCGCGCCAGCGGGAGCGTGAGGCGGGCCTCGATCCCTCGGACCTGGAGGCGTCGGCTGCCGGCGGTCGGGGGTGGACGAGGGAGGACCTCTACGGACATGGCGGCGCTCGTTGACACGAACGTCCTCGTCTACCGGTTCGATCCTCGCTTCCCGAAGCATCAGCGGATCGCGCGAGATCTGCTGCGCCGGGGGATCGCCGAGGACAGCGTGCGGGTGCCGCACCAGGCGATCGTCGAGTTCGTGGCCGCGGTCACGCGCCCGCTCGTCTCGGGAAGGCCCCTCCTGACCCCGGCAGAGGCGCGGCGCGAGGCGGAGGAGCTCCTCAGTCAGTTCGTCGTTCTCTACCCGAGCGAGGCGGTCGTCCGAACGGCCTTGCGCGGCGCAGCGGCCTACCAGATGAGCTGGTTCGACGCGCACCTGTGGGCGTACGCGGAGTGCTTCGGCCTCGAGGAGCTGATCTCGGAGGAGTTTGAGCACGAGCGGCTTTACGGGAGGGTGCGGGCCGTCAACCCTTTCGCGGAGATCGAGGAAACGGCTCTCCACGAGCCGAGAGCGGGCCCGAGCTGAGGCGGCCACGCCATCGGTCGCCCCGCTCCCGAAACCGCGCGGACGCCGCTTCCCGCGCACTGCATCCACTGGCGGCTCCAACCCCTGAGCGAGGGTCCGTCCGCGGCCTCACCGCACCGATCGAGTCACGCCCGGGAAGCCTTGGAATCCGGCATCGAACGAGAGGATCGTGTGGATCCGGTGATCCCCCGATGATCGCCAGGTGCAAGGCCTCGCGTGCCGACAGCGCCGCCGAGCCCGACACGATGTCCTTCGCCGTTTCATGTCCCCCCGCTCACGGCCGCGTGTCCCGTACCCCCCCGGGCCGTCTGGAAGCGGTCGAGTCGAGCTGCGCGCGGTCGTCGGCGTCGAGCGCTCCGTCGTCGTCCTCGTCCGTGTCGCAGGCGTCGCCGAGGGAATCCTGGTCGGAGTCCTCTTGTCCCCGCACTGGCGCCGTGCGGGCAGTTGTGGCGCAGGCCGCCGAGACCGCACGACTCAGGGTCCTCCTGCGCCGCGTCGGGGACGTCGGGTCCATCACGCCATCCCCGCCGCTGTCCCTCCGACCGGGTTGTAGACCGTCGGGCAGTTGTCCAGGTCCCAGACGCCGTCGCCCTCGGGATCCTCGGCGGGCGGGCAGGGATCTGCGAGGCCAGGCCATACGAAGAAACACGGCGCGAGGGCGAGCCGGCAGCGCAGGGCTCGGAAGGGAGCTTCCGCCGCACGGAGGTGTGCTCGGGCCAAGGGGACCCTGCGCAGCGCCTGCCGAGACGGGACATCCCGTACGTGCGCCTCGCCGGGGCGAGAGAGGTCGAGATCGGGCGCCGCCGCCGCGCTCCGGCCGGCCGGACCGGCGCCCGGGGACCCGGTTCGGCCCCCCTTCGGAGCGGTCTCGTCCGAATTCGGCCGGCCGCCGCCCGGCCCCGCGATGTAGCCTCGATGCCCGCCGTGAAGACGATCATCGAGCCGTTCAGGATCAAGTCGGTCGAGCCGCTTCGCATGACCACGCGCGAGCAGAGGCTCGAGATCCTCTCGCGCGCCGAGTGGAACCTCTTCCGCGTCCCGGCGCGGGACATCCTCATTGACCTCCTGACCGACTCGGGCACGGGCGCCATGTCCTCGGAGCAGTGGGCCGCCATGATGCGCGGCGACGAGTCGTACGCGGGCGCCGAGTCGTGGTTCCGGTTCGAGGCCCGCGTCAAGGAGCTGACGGGCTTCCGCCACGTGGTGCCCACCCATCAGGGGCGCGCCGCGGAGCGGATCCTGTTCACCTGCCTCGGGGTCGCGGGCAAGCTCGTCCTCAACAACACCCACTTCGACACGACCCGAGCCAACATCGAGTATCTCGGCGGCCGCGCGGTGGACATCCCCGTCCCCGAGGCGCTCGACCCCGAGGCGCCTCACCCGTTCAAGGGAAACCTGGACCTCGGTGCCCTCGAGCGGTTCCTTCGCGGGAGCGAGGGCGAGGTCGCCTGCGTCATGGCGACCGTGACCAACAACTCCGGAGGCGGCCAGCCGGCCTCGATGGACAACCTGCGTCGGGCGAGCGCGCTCTGCCGCCGCCACGGCGTGCCGTTCTACCTCGACGCCTGCCGCTTCGCGGAGAACGCCTACTTCATCAAGCTCCGCGAGCCCGGCCACGGGGACCGCTCGGTGGAGTCCATCGCGCGGGAGATGTTCTCCCTGGCCGACGGGGCGACCTTCAGCGCCAAGAAGGACGGCCTGGCCAACATCGGCGGGTTTCTGGCCTCGAACGACGACCGGCTGGCCCGCCAGGAAGAGGAGCTGCTGATCCTGACCGAGGGGTTCCCGACCTACGGCGGCCTCGCGGGCCGCGACCTGGACGCGATCGCGGTGGGGCTGCGCGAGGTGGTCGAGGAGGACTACCTGCGCTACCGCATCGCCTCGACCCGCTACCTCGGCGAGGGGCTCCGCAGGCTGG
Organism: Acidobacteriota bacterium; assembly: GCA_037446795.1. Classification (GTDB taxonomy): domain Bacteria; phylum Acidobacteriota; class Polarisedimenticolia; order Polarisedimenticolales; family JBBIHW01; genus JBBIHW01. The sequence goes on along the minus strand of JBBIHW010000184.1, from coordinate 852 downwards.
GGATCCCGATCGTCGAGCCCCCCGGCGGGCACGCGGTCTACGTGGACGCCGGACGGTTCCTCCCCCACGTCCCGCCGTCTCAGTTCCCCGGCCAGGCGCTCGCCTGCGCGTTCTATCTCGAGGGAGGCATCCGAGGGGTCGAGATCGGAAGCCTCATGTTCGGCGGGCGCGAGCCCGCGAGCGCGCGGGAGGGGGTCTCCCGGCTTGAGCTCTACCGGCTCGCGATCCCGAGGCGGGTCTACACGCAGAGCCACATGGACTACGTGATCGAGGTCGCCTCGGAAGTGGCCTCCCGCCGGAGCGAGATCCGCGGGCTGCGGCTGCTCGAGGCGGCCCCGTACCTGCGGCACTTCACCGCGCGGCTCGAGCCGCTCGCGCGGAAGGCCGCCTCGCCCGGGAGGGTGCCGGCATGAGGGCGGCCGTATTCCACGGTCCGAAGCAGCCGCTGAGCCTCGAAACGGTCCCCACCCCCGAGCCGGCCCCGGGCGAGCTGCTCGTGCGCGTGGCGGCCTGCGGCCTCTGCCACACCGACCTCCACTACATGGACCACGGCGTGCCGACCTTCAAGGGTCCGCCGGTGATCCTCGGCCACGAGGCCTCGGGCACCGTGGCCGGGGTCGGAGCGGCGGTGGACGGATGGAAGGAAGGGGACCGCGTGCTGCTGCCCGCGGTGATGACCTGCGGGCGCTGCCGGCTCTGCCGCGAGGGCCGCGAGAACATCTGCGAGAGCATGGTCATGCTCGGCAACAACATTGACGGCGCCTACGCCGAGTACGTGGCCGTGCCCGCCAAGGACGTCCTGAGGCTGCCGCTCGACCTTCCGCTCGCCGACTCGTGCGTGATCGCCGACGC
>JBBIHW010000183.1:0-6542 GCA_037446795.1 Acidobacteriota bacterium | reverse complement strand
CCAGGGCTTGTTCGACCGCCTGCTCGGCACGGCCTTCGCCCTCCCCCGTCCCGATACCCAGAAGGAACCGCCCGCCCTCCAGCAACCCGGCCCGCACGACCGCGAGGTCGCCAGCTCCATCTCAGGAGACCGCGGGCTCCGTTGAGCTCGGCCGCCACCCTGCGCGCGGTGGCGAGCAGGTCGGCCTCGAGCCTCTCCATGCGCCGGTGGATCTCGATCTTCCCGAGCCACCAGAGGAGCCACCTGGGAAGAAGCGTGTTCCTGCACGACGACGGCTTCACGAGCTGGAAGCGATCCCTCGGGTCGGACACCCACGCGTGCTCGGGGACGACCTGGAGACCGCCGTCTCGTACGGCGAGCCGCAGCAGGAGCCCGAAGTCCAGCGGGCGGTCCGGCTCCACCTCGACCCCGGCGTCCTCGCACGAGACGAGGCGCCGGCCGATCCGCCTCTCGAGCCGGCCGATGCGCACGCTGGCCTCCCGGACCCGCAGCGCGAGCGAGGCGCCGCCCCCTTCGCCGAGAACGAGCCGCGGGTCCGACAGCTCGGCTCGATAGCGGAGGTCGTGGACCCCGCCGGAGAGAGTCGCCCTCTTCCCTTCGAGGACGGGCCCGCCCAGCTCGTGGAACATGCCTCGCAGGATCCGATTGAGATCGCGCTCGGTGACATTGACGAGGACCGCGTCGCGCGGCGGGCGCGAGATGGCCGCGGCCGGACGCGCGGAGGTGCTCGCGACGAGCAGGATCGCCCAGGCGACTGCCGCGCGCGGGGCCTGCGTGACGCGGCGCTCGTCATGGGTGATCGAGGCGGGCGTCGTTTGCCGTGGGCCTCTCATGCGCGTCCCGAGATGCGTGTTCTCGCACGGAGAATGTACGAAGGGCGTGCTGCGCGCGGGGGCGTTTCTCGAGCGCTCGCGATGGCTCGAGCGCCGAGCGAAGCGTCGCCGTCGGCTTTTTCGTGGTTCTCGACGCGCCGCGCGGCGGCCGGTCAGTCCCGGGCCACGCGACGGTAGACGAACTCCTCCTCCCGGAGGGAGCCGTCCTTGCCGCGGACCGCGAGGAAGACGCGCAACGCGTCCGGGCCCTCCCGCCGGAACGTCATTCCCTCGAAGGCGACCTCCTCGGGAGTGACCCGGACGAGACGAAAGACGCGCACGTCGTCGCGCTCCTCCCAGCCCCTGAGGTCCGGGTGAAAGTGCCTGAGCCGGAGGACACCGCTGCCGGCCTCCTCGGAAAGGGTCATGATCTCGTAGAACGCGACGGAATCTCCTTTCACCAGACGGAACATCCCCATCATGGCGCCGGCGCGGGGCTCGCTCCAGATCTCCTCCGCGACGCCTCCGAGCGCCTCTCCCCGCCAGTGGCCCGCGATCCAGGCGAGCTCGGCGATCCCGGCGCTCGCGGGCCGGGCTCCCTCGGCCACCGAGAGGGTGCGGGCCGTCGGCCCGGCGGCGCCGGGTGGGACGAGCGTCCCCGTCGCCGCGAGGCCGAGCGACAACAGCAACGCGGTCCTCATCCTGCTCTTCCCTCGTGAGGGCCTTCTCCCCGACCCCGAAACAAGGATACCGGTCTCGTGGTAGGATCCCGCGAGAGCTTTCCTGCGTGGTCTCCGTCGGTCCGTGGAGGGCGAAGAATGCCGAGAGTCGTCCACTTCGAGATCCATGCCGAGGACCCCGAGCGGGCTCGGCGGTTCTACGCTTCCGTCTTCGGGTGGGAGTTCAGCCACTGGGCCGGCCCTCAGGACTACTGGCTGATCCGTACCGGCCCCGCCGGCACGGCCGGGATTGCCGGCGGGATGATGCGGCGGATGGGTCCCCCGCCTGCCGACGGGCAGGCGGTCAATGCCTACGCGTGCACCGTGGAGGTCCCGTCCGTGGACTCCTACGTCGCCTCGGTCCAGGCCAACGGCGGCACGATCGCGCTACCGAAGTTCGCGGTGCCGGGCGTGGGCTGGGTCGCGTACGCGAAGGACACCGAGGGGAACATCTTCGGGTTGCACCAGCCGGACCCCGGCGCGAGGTGAGCGCGCGCAGACAGCGCGCGCCAGGCGCGGGAGCCGCCGCTCACGCGATCTCGATGGTTCCGGCGGCCGCGCTCGTGACGGCCCCGATCTTCCAGACGGGCTCCTCCGCCCTCCGCAGCGACTCGAGCACCGAGTCGGCCCGGTCCGCATCGAGCGCCGCGAGCAGCCCGCCCGAGGTCTGCGGGTCCGCGAGCAGCTGCCGCTGCCAGTCGTCCAGCCGGCGAGTCTGGCGCACGCAGGGGCCGTAGAAGGCCTCGTTGCGGGCCCCGCCGCCGGTGAGGTGGCCCTTGCGGGCGTAGAGCTCGGCCCCCGGCAGCAGCGGAACCTCGTCCCACTCGATCCGGAGTCCGACGGCCGACTGCTCGGCCATCTCGTGGGCGTGTCCGAGCAGGCCGAACCCGGTGACGTCGGTGAGCGCCCGGCAGGCGCCCGACTCGCGAAGCGTCCGGGACGCCCGCGCCGACAGCCGCTCCATGCTGCGCACGGCTGCGTCCAGATCCTCGTCCTCCACCTTTCCCTTCTTGTGCGCGGTCGTCACGACGCCGGTGCCGATGGGCTTCGTGAGGACGAGGACGTCTCCCGGCCGCGCGCCGGCCTTGGTGAGGAGCTTTCGCGGGTGGACGAGGCCCGTCACCGCGAGCCCGTACTTCGGCTCCCGGTCCACGGTCGTGTGCCCCCCCGCGATCACCGCTCCGGCCTCGCGGACCTTCTCGGCGCCGCCGCGGAGGATCTCGGAGAGCACGTCGCGATCGAGGTCCTCGGGGAAGCCGACGAGGTTGATGGCGAAGATCGGCTCCGCCCCCATGGCGTAGACGTCCGACAGGGAGTTCGCGGCAGCGATGGCGCCGAAGTGATACGGATCGTCCACCACCGGCGGGAAGAAGTCGGCCGTCTGCACCAGGGCGCGCTCCCCGTCGAGCTGCCAGACGAGGGCGTCGTCAGGGCTCGCGAGCCCGCGCAGGAGCTGCGGGTAGCGCGCCGGGTCGAACAGCGAGGCGAGCGGGCGCAGCACCTGCGCCAGGGCCTCCGGCCCCATCTTGCTCGCTCAACCGGCGCAGGAGGCGTACTTGGTCAGCCGGACCGTCTTGCTCATGATTCCTCGCAAGAGGGTATCCGAAACAAGGACATCCGGCACGCGTCACGACCTGGACGGCCTCCCCGACCCTCCTCGAGAACGAGGGCCGTGTCCTTCTCGGCCCTGCCGGTTCGGGCTCGGAGCGAGCGGAAGCCGCTCCGGACGAAGCGCGCGGAGGCTGCCCAGCCGGAGCTGGACCCGCAACGAGGTCCCCGTCGCCGACCCACGACCGAGCGGGTGCTCCGTCCGTTCGCTCGCACCCGCCGACGCGAGCCGTGCCACCGGGGCCACCTCGTGCAGGCCTCCGGAGCCGGTCTCGCCGGACCACAGGCCGAGCTCCACGCTTGCCGGGAGCAACCCCCTGCGCCCGCCGGTGTCAGCGATGATCCGCAGGATTGGGAACCGGCGGAAACCCGCTCCGCCTGTTTCAGCGCTTCCCCGAGGCGAGAACTCCGACACGTGCGCCACTGCGGGATGTCCTCGGCGCGCAACCGCAGCCGCACGCTCGCGATCGCACGCCAGGGGTTGGCCCGGAACAAGAGGCGCCGACCCGGGCCCCCCGCGTGGGAGCAGAGCCGCAAGGAGGCAGGAAACGGGAGGCCTCGCCCCTCACCGCTGTGCCACCGTTCGATGGTGCCGTGGGGCTTGCTGTCCCGGGGCCCCAGCCCTCTGACGAGCGGATCCCGCCGAACACCGTGCTGACCCGCTCGGGGCCGAAGCGGTCGCACGAACTCACGATGGGATCGCACGAAGCTGTTTCCCGATCCCCCATCGGTCGAGATTCCGATGTCTTCATGCGGCGATCCGCCGTGAAAGGCCGACGACGGGCAGGATGACAGCCTGGCCCGAGATCCAGTCCTCAGCTCGAGGCCTTCTTCACGAGCTCGCGGATCTTCGCCTCCTCCGTGGCGGTCAGTTCCTTCAGTGCGAAGGCGGTCGGCCACATGGCGCCTTCGTCGAGCTTCGCCGCGTCGCTGAAGCCCAACGACGAATACCTCGTCTTGAACTTGTGCGCGCTTTGGAAGAGGCAGACGACCTTGCCGTCCTTCGCATACGCGGGCATCCCGTACCAGGTCTTCGGCGAGAGGGTCGGCGCGCTGGCCTTGATGAGCGCATGGAGCCGCTCGGCCATGGAGCGATCCGGTTCGGGCATCTCGGCGATCTTTGCGAGCACGGCGCGTTCGCCACCTGCCTCCCCGGCGCGCTCCGCCTTCCACTCCTTCGCGCGCTCCTTCATCGCGGCCCGTTCCTCGACGGCGAATCCCTCGAACTTCGAGCCGGACCCGGCGGCCCTCTTGGCGGCCTTGTCGTCCTTCTTTGGGGTCACAGAAACCTCCTGTTCAGATCGCTGCAACGCACGATCGGGGCACAGGTAGTCGGCATGACGCGGCGGCTCACCACTTCCGTCAATCCGGGCGCCAGAACACCTTGGCGTACCCGTAGTGGAGTCCTCGCTCGGGGTGCAAGACGTCCGCGACCTGGGATGTCGCCGGGTCGTCGAAAAAGCACGATCTTTTCATGCCGTGAGTGGACCAACCCTTGTTCGACGTGGTCCCGACGCTCGAGCGGAACCTCGGAACCCTTCGGGGAGAACCGTCCCATCTCGGGCTTCGGCGGGGTTCCTCGCTCCGACCAGATCATCCGGCACGACCCCGTTCCCCGTTCCGGCAGGAGAAGCGATGCCGGCCGGCGACACCAGGATACTCGCCGAGAGTGCCCGCGTCGTGGTCATAGGTTCCTCCGCAAGACTGGCTCTCGGCCGAACGGTGCAGTGCGATGCGCCGTTCGCTGGAGCTCCGGCAGCGCGGGCACCTGACCACATCGAGCACCCATCGGTCGCGACCCACGCCTTCCATGGGCGTGCTACCGCTCCGGGCGGCCGGCCCGGGCCTGGCGCTCGACGATGACGCGGCCCTCGTGCATGACGAACACGGGCGACTGGAGAACGCGGATGTCCTCCAGCGGGTTTCCCTCGACCGCGACCAGGTCGGCGACCTTGCCGGGCTCGATCGTCCCCAGCTCCCGGTCCAGGCCGAGCAGCTCGGCGGCGTTCCGCGTCCCCGCGAGAATCGCGTCCATCGGTGCCATGCCATTGGCCACCATCAGCTCGAACTCTCGGGCGTTCTTGCCGTGGGGAAAGACGCCCGCGTCCGTGCCGAGCGCCACCCTCACCCCGGCGGCCACCGCCCGGCGGAACGAGTCCCTGGCCTTCGGGGCGATGAACAGCGCCTTCTCCGCCCGCAGGCCCTTCAGCACGCCGCTCCTCGCCGCCTGCTCGACGGCCTCCTGGGCCATCAGCGTCGGCACGAGGAAGGCTCGCTTCTCCTTGAACAGGGCGATCGCCTCGTCGTCGAGGAGCGAGCCGTGCTCGATGGACTGGACACCCGCCCGGAGCGCGGCCTTGATCCCTTCGGTGCCGTGCGCATGCGCCGCGACGCGTCGGCCCGCCAGGTGGGCCTCCTCGACGAGGGCCCGCATCTCCTCGTCCGCGTACTGTTGCGCCCCGACCGGATCCCCCTCCGAGAGCACCCCGCCGGTCGCGCAGAACTTGATCACGTCCGCTCCCCGCTTGATCTGAGAGCGCACCGCCTTGACGATCTCCCCCGGCCCATCGGCAATCCCGCGCTCCGGGCCCCGCTCGGCTACACCGGGAACGTAGCCGTTGGTGTCGCAGTGGCCTCCCGTGATCCCGATCCCATGCCCCGCGGCGAGGATCCTCGGCCCCGGAACGACCCCCTCGCGGATCATGTCCCGGAGCGCGATGTCGGACCACTCGCGGGCGCCCACGTTGCGGACGGTCGTGAAGCCGGCCTCGAGGGTGAGCCTCGCGTTGCGCACGCCGCGGATCGCGTCCATCTGCGGCAGGTCGCGCACGCGCGCGTCCTCCCAGTTGTCCCCCTCGCCCACGTGGCGGCCGGTCAGGTGGACATGGGCGTCAATGAACCCGGGCAGCAACGTCTGCTTCGAGAGATCCACGACCTTCGCACCCGTCGGCGGCAGCGCATCGCTCCCCGCAGCGAGGATCCGGCCGCGCTCGACGACGACGACCGCGCCCCGCACGGGCGACGTGCCGGTGCCGTCAATCAAGAGGCCCGCCCGGATAGCGACGACCTCGTCGGAAGGAGCCGCCGCCGCGAAGGCGGTCGCGGAAGCGACGAGCAACAGGACGCCGGAGGCGACAACGTTCACCGTCGGACCCTCCATCGAAGGCCCTTACGCTGCCCCAATCTCGGCGTCCGGGCAAGAGGCGATGTCCGGGCTGTCCGCGTTGTCAGCGCGAGGCACGGCGAAGCGGGCTCGCCGGGCTCGAAGCCGGGCTGGACCGGCGTGGCCCTCCCCGTATCTTGAACCGCGTGGACGGCGGCGGCCCCCTGCGCGACGAGCAGGTGCGCGACTTCTTCGAGCGCGGCTTCGCCTTCGACGAGAAGGACGTGGTACGGGGGCGTC
>JBBIHW010000182.1:0-6637 GCA_037446795.1 Acidobacteriota bacterium | reverse complement strand
GCCCGGCGCCGAAAGAGGACCGACCCGATCCAGTTCCGTGGGTGGTTCGGCGGGGCACGCTCCTTCCGGAGCGGCATAATCCTGTTCGGGCGCGGGCCGCCCGCGGAGGTGCGCTCTGACGGAAGCCATCGGGCAACCGGTCGCTCCGGCGGACCCGACCGGTGTCGTCCACCGCTGCTCGGACGCAGCCTTCGCGGTGGACGGCGACTGCCGGATCGTCGGATGGAACCGCGCCGCCGAGGGCCTGCTCGGCTTCTCTTCGAGCGAGGTCGGAGGCGCCCACTGCGGCGACGTCCTCCGGGCAGTCCTGCCCGACGGGCGGCGGCTGTGCTCGCCTCGCTGCGACGCGAGGCGGGGCTTCCTGCGCGGCGAGCCGTTCCGCTCGGAGCGCTGTTTCGCTCGGTGCAAGGACGGCACCTTCGCCCGGATCCAGATCGCCAGCTTCACGCTGCCGTCCGGGCGGCATCCCCGAGGCCCGATCGCGGTGATTCTCCTCCGCCCTCTCGACTCGGAGCAGAGGGAACGGCATGCGCCGCGGACGCGCCTCGAGGTGCGAACGCTCGGCCGCTTCGCTCTCCTCTGCGGGTGCGGCGCCCTCCCTCACGCCCGCTGGCCGCGGAAGCAGGCGCTCACGCTCGTCAAGATCCTCGTCACCCTGCGAGGCCGTCCCGTTCACCGCGAGCGCCTCATCGAGTGCCTGTGGCCCGACGTCGAGGAGCGGCAGGGAAGGGAGCGGCTCAAGGTCACCGTGTACTTCCTGCGCCGCGAGCTCCGGAGGGCCGGCCTCGACGGTGACATCCTGGAGACGTCCGGCGAGAGCTACCTCCTGGTGCCGGACAGGCTGCAGGTGGACGCCGACCTCTTCGAGGAGCGGATCGAGCGCGCGCGGCGGCTCGCGAGCAGCGGCCGCGGCGCCGCGGCGCGCACCCTGTACGAAGAGGCGGAGGGGCTCTACCGGGGCGACTACCTCGAGGAGGACCTCTACGCGGACTGGTGCGCCGAGGAGCGGGAGCGCCTCCGCGAGGTGTACCTGGATGCGCTCGGACAGCTCGCGGACCTCTGCGCGGCCGGCGGCGACCACGCCGCCGCGGTTCACGTGTGCCGGAAAGCGCTGGCGCAGGAGCCCTGCCGGGAGAGCTTCCATCGTGCGCTCATGAGGTCGCTGCTGGCGCAAGGCCGCCGGGACGAGGCGGTCGCGCAGTACCGGGCGTGCCGGGAGCTTCTCCGGGACGAGCTCGGAGTGGAGCCGATGCGCGAGACGCGCGCGCTGTTCGAGCGCATCCTCCGTTCGGAGGAGCCGTTGCCCACCCTCGTCGGCCTCGAGCGGCGCGCCCGCTGAACAGAGCACCTCCCGGTCCGTCCGCCGCGAGCGACCGCGGCGGCGGCGCATCGCCTCTCGGATCGAGCCGCCTCCCGGATGTCACTGGCCTGTCACCCCCGCTCGTATCCGTGCTCTCGTGATGATCGGCGCGTCTCGCGAGGCGGTCTCCTTCGTCACCAAGATCTGGCTCGAGCCTGGATCCGACGTCGAGCGGAGGTGGCGTGGGCACATCCGGCATGTGCAGAGCGGCCGGGACGCCTACTTCGAGGACCTGGACGCCATGGTCCGGTTCATCGAGGCGACGAGCGGGTTCAGGCTGCCCCGGAAGGGTCCGGGGGGAGGGGGAGGATGACGTTCGGGCTCGCGTTCCGACCGCTCGTCGCGCTCGGGCTCGCCGGTTTCGCGCTGGCTGCGGCACCGCGCGCGATGGCCGAAGGGTCCGTCGAGAAGGGCCGGGACATCTTCGGAGATCTCTGCACGCCGTGCCACAACCTCGGGCAGGGGGACGAGGTCAACGGCCCGGATCTCGAGGACGTGGCGCTCCGGCGCAGCCGCGACTGGCTTCGCCGCTACCTGCTCGACCCGGAGGGGATGCTCGCAGGCGGGGACCCGATCGCGGTCGAGCTCCTCAACAAGTATCAGGGCGTGCCGATGCCGGGGCTCGGCCTGACCCCGGCGCAGGCGGAGGACCTGATCGCGTTCCTCGACGCGGCCGCGCGCTCGACGCCGGAGCAGCTCGCGGCTCTCGGCCCCGTGCCCGGCACGGCGGCGCAGGCGGGCGCGCAGCTGTTCGAGAGCGCCTGCAAGGCGTGCCACACCGTCGGCGGGGGCGATGGCGTGGGGCCGGACCTGCAAGCCGTGACCGCGAAGCGCGATCCGGCGTGGCTGAAGCGCTGGATCATGGTTCCGGACCGCATGATCGCGGAGAAGGACCCGATCGCGGTCGAGCTGCTCGCCCGGTTCAAGAACGTCCCCATGCCCAACCTCGGCGTCACCGAGCGGCAGGCGGACGCCCTGATCGCGTTCCTGTCGCGCGGAGCTCCGGAGAGCGCCGCGGCGACGGCGGCCGCGCCGCCGGCGGGGCTTCCGCCGGGCGATGCGGCGCGGGGGAAGGACCTCTTCACCGGCGCGCTCCGCTTCCGCAACGGCGGGCCGCCCTGCATGGCCTGCCACGGCATCGCCGGGATCGGCGCTCTCGGCGGAGGCGCGCTCGGGCCCGACCTCACCCTCACCGTCAAGAAGTTCGGCAAGCAGGGGATGCCCTCGATCCTCGCCAGTCTCCCGTTCCCGACGATGCAGCCGATCTTCGCCCGGCGGCCGCTGACGGTCGAGGAGCAGGCGGACCTGCTGGCCTTCCTCGAGGGGCCCGTGGTCCCGCGGGAGGCCCGTGCCGTCGAACGGCTCGCCCTTCTCGCCGGGGGCGGGGCGGCGCTGCTGTTCGCCTCCGCCGGGCTCGTGTGGAGGCGGAGGCTCGGCGGGGTGAGGCGGGCGATGCTGCGGAAGGCGGCGTGAGGAGCGGAGCGAAGGAGGACCCATGGGCTGGATCCGCGACCTGGTGAAGCCGGAAGCCCGCCGCTGGGAGGACTTCTACCGGAACCGCTGGCAGCACGACAACGTCGTGCGCAGCACCCACGGCGTCAACTGCACGGGCGGCTGCTCGTGGGCCGTGTTCGTCAAGGACGGGATCGTCACGTGGGAGATGCAGCAGACGGACTACCCGCTGCTCGATCCGAGCCTGCCTCCCTACGAACCGCGCGGATGCCAGCGGGGGATCTCGGCGTCCTGGTACGTCTACAGCCCGATCCGCGTCAAGTACCCGTACGTCCGCGGTGCCCTTCTGGATCTCTGGCGGGAAGCGCGGCGCACGCACGCGAGCCCCGTGGATGCGTGGGCCTCCGTGATCGAGGACGAGGCGAGGCGAGCCCGCTTCCAGCACGCGCGGGGCAAGGGCGGCTTCCGCCGCGTCGGCTGGGACGAGGTGCTGGAGCTCGTGGCCGCCGCCTGCCTCTATACGGCCCGGCGCTGGGGTCCGGATCGGGTCTTCGGCTTCTCGCCGATTCCCGCCATGTCGTACCTCTCCTACGCGGCGGGCTCGCGCTTCCTGCAGCTGTTCGGCGGCGTCAACATGAGCTTCTACGACTGGTACGCCGACCTCCCGAACGCGTTCCCGGAGACCTGGGGAGACCAGACCGACGTCTGCGAGAGCGCCGACTGGTACAACTCCAGGTTCATCGTCTCGATGGGCTCGAACCTCAACATGACCCGGACGCCGGATGTCCACTTCATCTCGGAGGCGCGGCACGCCGGGGCGAAGTTCGTCGTCATCTCCCCCGACTTCAGCCAGGTCGCCAAGTATTCGGACTGGTGGATCCCCATCACTGCGGGGCAGGACACCGCGCTCTGGATGGCGGTCGTTCACGTGATCCTCGAGGAGTTCCACGCCCACCGGCAGGTGCCCTACTTCGTGGACTACGTCAAGCGGTACACGGACGCACCGTTCCTGGTCGAGCTGGAGCAGGACGGAGCGGGCTGGCGGGCGGGACGCATGCTCCGCGCGAACCGCGTCGCGCGCTACCGCGGGGCGGACAACGGCGACTGGAAGCTCCTCGTGCTCGACGCCTCGACGGGCGAGCCGCGGATGCCCAAGGGAAGCATCGGGTTCCGCTGGGGGAGCGAGAAGGGCAAGTGGAACCTCAAGATGGAGGATGGGCTCGACGACCGGCCGCTCGACCCGGTGCTCAGCTTCCTCGGATCGCAGCAGCTCGAGCCCCGGGTCGCGTTCCACGAGTTCACCGAGGGGCGGACCCTCCTGCGGGCCGTCCCTGCGCGCTACGTGGAGACCACCGAGGGGCGGAAGGTCGTCACGACCGTGTACGACCTCCTCATGGCCCAGTTCGGCGTCGCGCGCGGGCTTCCCGGCGAGTACCCGTCCAGCTACGATGACGGAACCCCGTACACGCCCGCCTGGCAGGAGAAGCACACGGGGATCGGCCGCGACACGGTCGTCCGCCTCGCCCGGGAATTCGCCGCGAACGCGGAGCGGACGGAAGGCCGCTCCATGATCATCATCGGCGCCAGCATCAACCACTGGTACAACAACAACCTGGCCTATCGCGCGCCGATGACGGCGCTGATCCTGTGCGGCTGTTGCGGCCGCAACGGCGGCGGGATGAACCACTACGTCGGCCAGGAGAAGCTCACCCTGGTCGCTCCCTGGACGAGCCTCGCGTTCGCTCTCGACTGGGTCAAGCCGCCGCGCCGCCAGCAGACGCCGATCTGGCACTACGTCCACAGCGACCAGTGGCGCTACGAGGGGGACTTCTCCGACTACTCTCCGCTGCCCCCGCGCGGGCGCTGGGCCCGGGGGCACGCCCTCGATCTCGTCGCCCTCGCGGTGCGCCTCGGGTGGATGCCGTTCTATCCGCAGTTCGACCGGAACCCCCTCGCTCTGGCCCGCGAGGCGGAATCCGACGGCGCCCGCACGGCCGAGGAGGTCTCGCGCTGGCTCGTGGAGCGCCTGCGGCGGGAGGAGCTCCGCTTCGCCGTGGACGACCCGGACGCTCCCGAAAACTGGCCCCGGGTCTGGATCATCTGGAGGGGGAACGCGATCCAGTCGAGTGCCAAGGGGCACGAGTTCTTCCTGCGCCACTACCTGGGCACCCACGACAACATCGTGGCGGCGGAGGCCGCGAAGGAGAAGGTCCGGACCGTGCGGTTCCGCGAACCGGCGCCGCGCGGGAAGATGGACCTGGTCGTGGACCTGAACTTCCGCATGGATTCCTCGGCCCTCTACTCGGACGTGGTGCTGCCCGCCGCGTTCTGGTACGAGAAGAACGATCTGAACACCACGGACCTGCACTCTTTCGTCCATCCCCTCGGCGCCGCGGTCCCGCCGGTGTGGGAATCGAAGACCGATTGGGAGATCTTCAAGGCTCTGGCCCGCAAGGTGAGCGAGCTGGCCCCCTACGTGTTCCCGAAGCCGGTGCGCGACGTCGTCGCCGCGCCCCTGATGCACGACACCCCGGACGAACTCGCGCAGCCGGACGTCCGCGACTGGCGGGCGGGGGAGTGCGAGCCCGTGCCGGGGCGCACCATGCCCCACCTTCGGCTGGTCGAGCGCGACTACGTCAACCTCTACAACCGGTTCATCTCCCTCGGCCCCGGGGTTCGCCGCGACGGGATCGGCGGCAACGGCGTTCACATCCCGGCGGCCGCCTTCTACGACGCGCTGCTCCAGAATCCCGTCGGGGGCTCGCCGGACCCGAGGCACGTGCGCTGCGTGGAGTGGGGAGGCTCCCGCTATCCGAGCCTCGAGGACGCCCTCGACGCCGCCAACGTGCTCCTCCACCTGGCGCCCGAGACGAACGGCGAGGTCTCCTGGACGGCCTTCAAGCACGAGGAGGAGCGGGTCGGCCTGCCCCTCGCCGACCTCGCCGAGAGCGTCCGCGGAGTCCGGATGAACTTCGCGGATCTCACCCGCCAGGTCCGAAGGACCCTCGTCAGCCCGTGCTGGACCGGAATCGTCAACGACGGCCGCCCCTACGCCGCGTGGTGTCTCAACGTGGAGCGCCTCGTTCCCTGGCGGACGCTGACGGGCCGGCAGCACTTCTACCTGGACCACCCGTACACCATGGACTTCGGCGAGCACTTGCCCACCCACAAGCCCAAGCTCGACCCGAGGCGCACCGGGGACATCGTCCGGAGCCTGGTGGACGACCGCTGCCTCGTCCTCAACTACATCACGCCCCACGGGAAGTGGAACATTCACTCCACCTACAAGGACAACCACCGGATGCTCACCCTGTCCCGCGGGATGGATCCGATCTGGATCAACGACAAGGACGCGGAGCGGATCGGGCTCGCCGACAACGACTGGGTCGAGGTCTACAACGACAATGGCGTGGTCGTGACGCGAGCCGCGGTTTCGGCCCGCGTGCAGCCCGGCACCTGTCTCTACTACCACGCGGTGGAGCGCACGATCTACATCCCGAAGTCGCAAGTCCGCGGGGGCAGGCGCGCGGGCGGGCACAACAGCCTCACGCGCACCCGCATCAATCCCGTGGAGATGGCGGGCGGGTACGCCCAGTTCACTTACGGCTTCAACTACTGGGGCCCCATCGGCATCTTCACCCGGGACACCTGGTGCGTCGTCCGCAAGCTCGAGAAGCTCGAGTGGTGAGGGAGGGCCCATGAACGTCCGCGCCCAGGTCTCGATGGTCTTCCATCTGGACAAGTGCATCGGCTGCCACACCTGCAGCGTGGCCTGCAAGAACATCTGGACCGACCGCCAGGGCACCGAGTACATGTGGTGGAACA
>JBBIHW010000181.1:0-6659 GCA_037446795.1 Acidobacteriota bacterium | reverse complement strand
CGGGCGCGAAGCCGCGCCTCCCCGTCGAGTCGCGAGGGACGCTCGCCGAGCGAGGCGACCGCCAGCAGGAAGCGGAGGGACGTGCCCGACTGCCCGAGCCGGAGCTGCCCGCCGCCCGGCACGCGCCCGCCGAGCCCGACCACCTCCCACCCGCCGCGCTCGGCCCGCACGGGAACGCCGAGGGCGGCGAGCCCTTCGAGCGTCCTCCAGGTGTCGTCCGCCTCGAGCGGCCGGAGGATCGTGCTGGGTCCCGTCGCAAGGGCGGCGAGGACCAGCGCTCGGTGCGTCCCGCTCTTCGACGGCGGCGCCTCGACCCGCGCGTCGAGCGGCCCCGGCACGGCCCGGATGATCCGGCTCGGCATCGGTGTTGAGTGTATTATGCGAGCATGGCCGCGTCGGGCCCCCGTCGCCGGAATTCGCGCTTGAGTGGCCGCCTCGTTTCCCTCGTTGTCGCGAGCACGCTGCTCGGAGCGGGCTCCTCGACGGCTCCCGCGGACGAGCAGGCGGCCGTGGACCTCATGCGCTTCGCGGCCCGCATGGCCGCGAGCGGCAACTGGCGCGAGGCCCTGTTCCGTTGGGAGCAGGCCCTGCGGCTCGTGCCCGACCACCCGCGGATCCTCAACAACCTTGCGGCGGCCTACGAGGTCCTCGGGGAGCCCGCCCGCGCGCTGCGGCTCTACGAGAGGGCGCTCGACCGCTCGCGAGGCAACGCGGCCATCCGGCAGAACGCGAGCCGGGCCTCCTGGCTGTGGGAGCGGGCCCGCGCCGCCGAGGGCTCGACGGACGGGAAGGAGGAGGCGGACCCGCCGGTCGCCGAGGGGCGGCAGGCCGCCGGCGCGAAACGCGGCGGCGCGCTCAGGGTGGAGGTGCGGCTGCCGCTGCCGCCGCGACTCGACCTGGGGGACGCCCGCACGGTTCTCGTCGCCAGCTTCCGGACCGACGACACCGACCTGCTCGACGCGAACCAGGAGATGGTCCGCTTCCTGCGGGCCGAGCTCCGCAAGCACACGTCGCTTCTCGTCCTGGACGTCACGCCCCCGCCCCCCGTGCCCGAGCAGGACGTGGAGGAGATGGTGGCGAATCGCGCCTTCTGGAGCCGCCTCGCCCGGGAGCACGGAGCGGACCTCGTCGTCTCCGGGACCCTCCACTACGGGCGGCAAGACGTGTCCGGCTTCAAGGACGTGGACGTCGTCAGTCCGGTCACCGGCCAGAAGGTGCGCCGGGCGCAGTTCGTGGAGCAGGAGCGCTTCCTGTTCGAGGTCGAGGTGTTCTTCTTCGCCTCGACCGGCGAGCTCCGCTTCCGGGATCGCTTCCAGCGAGGGGCCGTCTACCAGGGGCGAGCCAACGACCCGCTGACCGCCTTCTACGAGCTGAGCGGGACGATCGCCGGGGATGTCCTGTCCGTGGTCGCCCCGAGGATCCGCACGGACCAACGGTTCATCTTCAGGCGAATCTGACCGGCGGAGCATCCCCCGCGGGACCCGAAGCCGCAGGAGCGACCCGTGAGACGACGCGCCGCGCACAGCCTGCTCCTGGCCGCCCTGGCGGCGGCCGCCCCCCGGCCGCTCGCGGCGCAACTGGCCGGCCAGTTCGGCCAGAACAAGATCGTCTACGAGACGTTCCGGTGGAAGGTGTACAGCTCGCCGCACTTCGACATCTACTACGACGCCTCCGCGGAGCCCTTCCTCGCGGACGTGGTGTCGTACGCCGAGAGCGCGTACGTGAAGATCAGCAAGACGCTCGACCACGAGCCGCGCTTCCGGATCCCGCTGGTCATCTACAAGACCCACGCCGAGTTCGAGCAGACGAACATCGTCCTGTCGGAGATCCCCGAGGCCGTCGGGGCGTTCGCGGAGCCCATCCAGAACCGGATGGTGCTCCCCATCGACCAGCCCCCGGACAAGCTGTACGCCCTGATCGCCCACGAGCTGACCCACATCTTCGAGTACGACCTCCTGTTCGAGGGCTACCTCTCGCGCATGCTCCGGTCGAGCCCGCCCCTGTGGCTGATGGAGGGCCTGGCCTCGTACCTGGCCGAGGACGAGGACAACATGGACCGGATGGTGATCCGCGACGCGGTGGTGAACAACGTCCTGCCTCCCATCGAGCGCCTGGACGTCCTTTCCTTCCTCACCTACCGCTACGGCCACGCCATCTTCGACTTCATCGAACAGGAGTACGGCAAGGAGGGGCTCCGGAACTTCCTCTTCGAGTACCGGAAGGTCCTCCTGAGCGACAACGTGGAGAAGGCGCTGAAGGAAGCCTTCGGGACCGAGGCGCGCGAGTTCAACCGCCGTTTCAACCGCTACCTGCGGCGGAAGTACTTCCCCGTGCTCCTGGAGAAGAAGGGGCCCGAGGACTACGGCAAGGAGGTCGGGATCAAGCGGGAGGGGGTGTTCACGTTCTCGCCGACGCTGTCCCCCTCCGGGGAGCTGATCGCCGCCCTGGCCTCGCCCAAGCTCGAGCTGGACCTGGTCGTCCTGTCGGCCGAGGACGGAAAGCAGATCCGGAACCTGACGCGGGGCTGGACGAACCGGTACGAGTACCTGGTCGCCGAGGCCTTCGCGGGCAAGCGCGACCTGTCCTGGTCCCCGGCCGGGGACCGGATCGCGGTGTTCGCCCGCAGGGGCAACCGCAGTCCTCTGCTCATCTATCACGCCCTCGAGGGAAAGCTCGAGCGGTCGCTGAAGCTCCCCGGGATCGTGCAGGCCGCGAGTCCCGCCTTCTCGCCGGACGGGCTGAAGATCGCGTTCGAGGGGAACAGGGACGGCGTCGTGGACCTGTTCGAGCTCGATCTCGCCACGGGGAACGTGCGCAACCTCACCCAGGACGACGCCTTCGACGCGAACCCGTGGTACTCGCCCGACGGCACGAGGCTCCTCTACAACCGGCGGATCGGTCCCTACTGGAAGATCTTCTCCGTCAGTGTTTCGGACCCGACCGACAAGATGCAGTTGACCTTCGGCCCGTCGAGCGACCTGCAGCCGGCCTTCTCGCGGGACGGCAAGCGCGTGTACTTCGCCTCGGACCGCGGCCCCTACGGCGTGTTCAACATCCATGCGCTCGAGGCGGCGACGGGCGAGATCCTCCAGTACACGGACGTGGTGGGAGGCTGTTTCTCTCCGGTCGAGATGGCTCCCAGGGACGGCGAGCCGTACCTGGTCTTCACGTCGTTCTTCGAGGGGACCTTCCGGCTCTTTCGCATGCCCGTGCGGCAGCCCGAAGCGCGGCTCGAGCCCGCCGAGGCCGCCTCTCCCCCGTCCGAGGCCGTCCCCTTCGAGCCCCCTCTCAGGCTCACCCCGGACGGCAGCAAGATCCAGCCGTACCGGCTCCGCTGGGATTTCGACGCGCCCTCGGTGTCGGTGGGCGTGACGGACGACGGGACCTTCCTCTCGAACGTCTACGTGCAGTTCTCGGACCTGCTCGGAGACCACCGGGTCCAGGTGGTCGCGTCGAGCGTGTCCGACTTCTCCAACGCCGCGATCACGTACGTGAACCTCCGGCGCCGCCTGCGGTGGGGCGCGACGCTGTTCGACTACCGCGACTTCTTCATCCGCCCCGCGGGCGGCTTCTTCGACCGCGACCAGATCCAGCGCAGCACCGGGCTCACCCTGTTCGCCCAGTACCCCCTGAACCGGTACTACCGGGTGGAGGGGTTCGTCGGGGCCGTGGATCGCTCGCAGGACTTCTTCGCTGCCGATCCCGCCACCCCCGAGGCGTTCATCTCGGACCGGGTCGGGGACCGTTTCGGGTACTTCGGGGCCGCCCTGACCGGCGACACGACGCGGTTCCAGTCCTTCGGCCCGTTCCAGGGGAAGCGGTTCCGCCTGGGTGTCACCTACGGCGTGAACCTCGGGGCGGACGGGGGAGCCGTCGTGGACGCCTCGCAGCTCGAGGGGAACCTCCTCGAGTACGACTGGGACTTCCGCGCCTACGGGCAGATCACGCGCCGCTCGCTGATCGCCTGGAGGCTCGCCGGCGTCTACAACGCGGGCGATCGGGAGAGCTTCTACGGGTTCGGCGGCATCAACCAGCTCCGGGGCTGGGACTTCCGGGAGTTCTTCGGGTCGCGCGTGGCGTGGTCGAACCTCGAGCTCCGGTTCCCGTTGGTGGACGAGCTGCGCTTTCCGTTCGGCGCCCTGCGGCAGATCCGGGGGTTCCTGTTCCTCGACGCGGGGGCGGCCTGGCTCCGGGACGATCTCTGGTACGACCCCGAGCTCGAGCTCGCGGGCCTGCGGGGGAACATCCGCCACCAGCCGGGCACGGGCGCGCCGATCCCCTTCAAGGCCTGGGACTCGGTGAACGACCGCCTGCAGGACGTCCGTGCCTCCTACGGTTACGGCTTCCAGTTCCTGTTCATCGGCGGACTGCAGTTCAACTGGGTCTGGTCGCACCGTCTGCCGTACACGAGGTACGTTCTCGACACCCAGTCCGGCCAGCTCGTCCCGATCAAGGCCGACACCGGAGGCATCCGCACGGACTTCTACATCGTGTTCGACTTCTGAGCGGGTCAGAGGCGCCGGAACGCGAACAGCGCGCTCGAGACGCCCGCCGCGATCCCGGCGGCGAGCAGAGCCGCGGACCACGCGAACGGCAGCGGGGCGCCCGCGACGACCCGCAGGAGGATCGCCGACGGCTCGGGCATGGCGGCCAGCGCGAGCCTTCTCGCGGCCTCGAGCGCGGACAGCGCCAGGGCCGAGGCTGCGCACCCCTGCACGAAGCCGGCCACGAGGAACGGGGCACGGACGAACATCGGCGAGGCCCCGACCAGGAGCATGATCTCCACCTCCTCGCCGTGGGCGAGGACCGCCAGGCGCATCACGCTGCCGGCGAGGAGGACGACGGCGGCGAGGACGAGGACGCCGGCGAGGAACCCGCCCGCCTTCGCCGTCCCGAGCAGCGCGTCGAGCCGGTCGAGCCAGTCTCCGTCGAAGCGGACCTCCTCGACCCCCGGCTCGCCCGCGACCGCCGCCGCGATCGCCCGCGCCGTCTCGCGCGCGGAGTCCTTCTCGGCGAGCACGGCCTCGAGGGAGGCAGGTAGCGGATTCCCCTCGAGCTCGCCCACGAGTCCGGCCGCCTCCCCGTACACCGAGCGGAGCCGCTCGAGGGCGCCGGCCTTGTCCACGTAGTCCACGCGCAGGACCCCGGGCGTCGCCTCGAGCAGCCGCACCAGCTCCCGTCGCGCCGACTCGCCAGCGCCGTCCCGGAGGTAGACCACGACCCGGGCCTCGGCCCGCAGGCGCCGGGCGTGCGCCTCGACGTTGGACACGACCAGGAGGATCGCGCCACCGCCGAGCACGACGGCTGCGATCGTCGCGGTGGCGAGGGCGTTCACGCCGAGGCTGTGACGCCACTCGTCCAGGGCTTCGGAGGCGAAGTGGCGCGCCCGGGCGAGCCACGAGCTCACGGCAGGGTGCCTCCGTCCAGGAGCCGGCCACGGTCGAGGACCAGCGTGCGGCGCTGCATGCGGCGGACCAGGTCCCGGTCGTGGGTCGCGACGACGACCGTGGTCCCGCGGGCGTTGATCTCGCGGAAGAGGCGCAGGATGTCCACCGCGAGGTCTGGATCCAGGTTCCCCGTGGGCTCGTCGGCCAGCAGGAGCCTCGGCTCGCCGACGACGGCTCGAGCGATCGCCACGCGCTGCTGCTCGCCGCCCGAGAGGGTTTCGGGCAGAGCGCCCGCCCTGTGGTGGAGCCCGACGCCCCGCAGCGCGTTGTAGGCGCGGCGGCGCTGCTCGGAGCGCGGGATCCCGGCGACGTTGAGCACGTAGGCGACGTTCTCGAGGGCGGTCTTGCGGCGGAGGAGCTTGAAGTCCTGGAACACGAACCCGATGGACCGGCGCAGCGCCGGCACCTCCCTCGCGGGGAGGGAGGCGATGTCGCGCCCCTCGACGAGGATCCGACCCTCGGTCGGAAGCTCCTGTCGGAGCAGCAGGCGCAGGAGCGTGGACTTGCCGGCGCCCGATGGTCCGGTGACGAACACGAACTCGCCGCGGGCGACCTCGAAGGAGATCTCGCAGAGGGCCACGTTGCCGCCCGGGTAGGCCTTCGTGACCCCCGCGACGCGGATCATGACTCGGCCGGACCGTCCGGGCCCGGCGGCAGCCCGCCGAGGAGGCGATGGACGAGTCCGGGGTCCGCTCTCCCGCCCGGCGCGCGCACCGCCTGCCCGGCGAAGGACGCGAACACCGCGCGCCTTCCCTCTCGATCGCGCCGGAACCGCCCCGGTCTCCACTCGATCCCCTCGAGGGCCATGGCGCCGAAGCTCGCCTCGTCGCGAAGCGCCTCGACGCGCACGCGGCAGAGCGGCTCCGCGGCGCGAACGGCGGGGACCGGGACGCCCGAGGCCGCGCGCCTCGGCTCGTGCCGGGCCCGCCGCATGTCGTCCAGGACGAAGCGGTTCGCCCCCCGCAGGTCGCTGCAGCCCGCGGCCACTTCCTCGAAGCCGCCCGCTTCCGGACGTTCGCCGGCGAGCGGGTGCGTTTCCGCGTGGGCCGCGCAGGCGCGGCGGTCGGACTCCGGCATGCCCGCGCGAACCGACTCGGCCGAGTGCGCCTCGAGGTGCAGCCGCCCGAGGCCGATCCGCGACGGGCGGCCCGCGACCTCGTTCACAACGCTCCCTCCCGTGGCGGGAGCCCCCTCGGGAAGGTCCGGGTGGGG
>JBBIHW010000180.1:0-6660 GCA_037446795.1 Acidobacteriota bacterium | reverse complement strand
CCCGAGCCAGCGGTCCACCACGAATCCCGCGCCCCCGCACAGGACGAGGTACAGCGCGAGCTCGATGCCGATTCCCGCCAGGGCCAGCGGAGATGTCCCCCCGCTTCCCGGTCCGGGGACTCTCGGCCCGCTCATGACGCCCTTGCGCAGGGCGCCAATGTAGCAGGCATGTCAAGCAGCTTCACCGCGCGCGAACGCTCGGCGGACCCGGCGGTTGCGCGGAGGCGGCGGCCTCCACCTGCCGCACGATCCTTCCCACGGGCTCCTCCAGAACGTCGAGGATCGGCCCGGGCTTCACGCCGATCCAGAAGCACAGGGCGATCAGGGGCAGCAGCGTCGCCGCCTCGCGCAGGTCGAGGTCGCGGAGCAGTCGGTTGTCCTCGCGGATGACCCTGCCGAACATCGTCCGCTGGTAGAGCCACAGCATGTAGACCGCGCCCAACACGATCCCGCTCGCCGTCAGCACGGCCCACGCTTTCGAGGGAAGCTCGAAGGCGCCGACAAGCACGAAGAACTCGCCGACGAATCCGTTGAGTGCGGGCAGACCGATGGAGGACAGCGTCAGGATCATGAACAGCGCGGCGTACACCGGCATGACGCGCGCGAGACCGCCGAAGGCAGCGATCTCCCTGGTGTGCGCGCGCTCGTAGGCGAGGCCCACCACCAGGAACAGCCCGCCGGTGCTCAGGCCGTGGTTGATCATCTGCAGGACGCTGCCCGTGATCCCGTGCGCGTTCAGGGCGAACATCCCGACCATGCAGAAGCCCAGGTGGCTCACCGAGGAGTAGGCCACGAGCTTCTTCCAGTCCTTCTGCACGAGGGCGAGAAGGGCGCCGTAGACGACCCCGATCACCGACAGCGCCAGCACGTACGGGACGAACCAGCGGGTCGCTTCCGGCAGCATCGGCAGGCTGAACCTCAGGAAGCCGTACGTCCCCATTTTGAGGAGCACGCCCGCGAGCAGGACCGACCCCGCCGTCGGCGCCTCCACGTGCGCATCCGGCAGCCACGTGTGGAACGGGAAGAGCGGCACCTTGATGGCGAACCCCACGAAGAACGCGAGCCAGACCCAGAACTGCAGCGGGAACCATCCGGCCCACCCTCCCATCGCCTGCAGCGCGCGGATGTCGAAGGTGAGGGTCCCGGTCACGTCGCCGTGGAAGAAGTAGAGCGCCAGGATGCCGAGCAGCATGAGCAACGACCCGAGCAGGGTGTACAGGAAGAACTTGATCGCCGCGTAGAGGCGCCGCTCGTGCCCCCAGATCCCGATGAGAAAGTACATGGGGACGAGCATGACCTCCCAGAAGACGTAGAAGAGAAAGAAATCGAGGCTGACGAACACGCCGAGCATCCCCGTCTCGAGCAGGAGCAGGAAGGCGTAGTACTCCTTCTCGCGCCGCTCGATCGCCTTCCAGGAGGACAGGACGGCGAGGAAGCTCAGCAGGGTGGTCAGGAGCACGAGGAGCATCGAGATGCCATCCACCCCGACGATGTATTTCGCGCCGATGGTCTCGATCCACCGCGCCTCCCGAACGAAGCGGAACCCCCAGGCGTCCCGAGGCGCCTGCTCCCACAGGAACCACAGCGGAAGGCTCGCCAGGAAATCCGCGCCCGCGACCGAGGTGGCGAGGCCGGCGACGAGCCGCCTGCGGCGGGCAGGCAGCGCGAAGACCGCCAGGGCCCCCGCGAGCGGCAGATAGAGGATCAGGTCGAGGGTGAACGCGCCGGTGGGCGGCATCGGGCGCCGGACCCTAGCACGCGCCGCAGAGGGGGGTCAAGCGACGCGAGCAGCGCCAGCAGCGCCGCCGTCCGCCTTCAAGCGCTGAGCCGGGATCGCAGGTCGAACAGCACGTCGAGCACGCGGTCGGCATAGCGCAGGGAGAACGACCGCGACTCCTCGATCCGGGAGCGGATGCGGGTCGGCCCCGCGTGGAAGGCGGCCAGCGCGGCGTCGAGGTCGCCGAAGCGGTCGAGCTGCCGCCTCAGGTAACAGCTTCCCAGCAGGACGTTCAGCTCGGGGTCGAACAGCATCTCGTCCGAGGTCCACGGGATGCCGAGCTCCGAGGCGAGCTCCCGCGCCGTCTCGGGCCGCAGCTGCATGAGCCCCATGGCGCCCATCGGGGACAGTGCGGCCGGATCGAAGCCGCTCTCCACCGCGATCACCGCGAGGACGGCCAGCGGGTCGAGCCCGAACCGGCTCGCGCTGCGGGAGACGGCCTCGAGCACCCGACGGGCCTCGCCGGACCCCATGGGAAGCCCGAGCCGGACCAGGTGCGGGAGGACCGCGTCCTGCCAGCCGCCGGCGAGAGGTCGCACGCAGAGGAAGGGGTTGTGCACGACACGGACGCCCAGTGGGGCGGGCGGGCCGAGCCGCGAGGCGAACACCGCGAGCAGGAAGCCACAAGCCACGGTGGCGATCCCGGCAGCCTTCGGGAGGACGCGCATGGGGCGAGGGTACGGAGGCCCGGGCGATGTTGTCAAATCGAGAAAAGGCTGTCTTGCAAGAACTGTAGAATCTATAAGAAATTGCGATACCGTCCGTGCTGGAGCTTCCGGGAATCAGGGCCGGCTCGAGGGGGACCGCGGAGCCACGGTGACGCGCACCCGCCCCCCTTCGAGCGACCATCGGAAGCGGCGATCGCCGCCCTCGACCACAACCGCCCCATCTTCGGCGGCCACGAACCTGGCTCCCGGCAGCCTCGCCTCGACCGAGCGGCGCCAGGCATAGGCGAACTCCTCGGCGTCCACCCGGCTTGTCCAGCGGGTCAACCAGACGGTGACGCCGGCGCGGGCAGCCGCGGCGCTCGGCCCGGGCGGCTCCCAGCGCCACAGCGCGTCCCCTGCCCACCCCTCCCCGGCGACGAGCGCGACATCGTCCTTCCCGGTGAGGGAGGACACGAGGGTGACGATCCCCTGCTCTCCGATCTCGTCCCGGTCGGCGAGGACGAGACCGGCTGCGGGCGGGGACAAGTCGCCTTCATCCACGGCCGACCCGACCGCGGAGCGGTCCGCGTGAAGCAGGTCCCGCGTCACCGGTCGCCGTCGGGAGGCCTCCCTGAGCGCCCCGATGCCCTGGGCACGGGCGACCTCGGCGGCCCGGTAGAAGCCTTCCCGGTAGACGAAGTCGAGCAGGGCGCGCGACGCGGCTTCGGCTGCCTCCGAGAGGTCCGGAAGGAGCCTGCCACCGAAGACCCCTGCAGGGTCGAGCCTCCCGCGCAGCAGCTCGCCCTGCAGCCCGAGCCCTCCGAACAGATGGAGCAGAGCGACGAGCGTGGCCTCGCCTTCCTCCCAGGCTGCGCGCGCGAGGAGCCGGTCCGTCGTCTCCTCCGGCTTGCCCTCCCCCGACCGTTCTCGCTGTTGAAGATGGAGGAGGTGAACGAGCGCGTGAGCGACGACGATCTCGTCGGGCGTGGCCCCGGTCGCGTGCAGCACCGCGCTGTCGGCCTCCTGCTCCGCGGCCGGCTCGAGCTCGATCCCCGAAGGAGGTCGGGGCCCACGAGCAACCGCGGCGGGTCCCCCGAGATCGCAAGACCCGGAAGATCGGCCTCGATGGTCTCGACGACGGCCCGGATCGCCGCCTCGCCCCCGAGCCCGAGGTCCTCCCAGGCGCGACCCCTGGCCGCGAGCCTCGAGGCCGGCGCGAGCAGGACCTTGCGGCGGGGGGGCGCCGAGCGGACTGCTTCGCGGTCCGCTCGGACGGCGATGACGTTGCCGAACCGGCGCCCCGTGAGTGCTTCGACCTTCCGCGCGATCTGCCGCACGGTCTCGAGCAGATCGAGGTCGGCTCCCTTGACGTAGGCCGGATCCGCGCCGCCCGTCCCGGCAGCGAACGCCGGCGAGCGCACCGACGCCCCGGCGCCCGATGCCGCGAGGAGGAGCAGTGCTGCGACGAGTCGTCTCACGGCGAGAGGGCCCCGTCGAGCACGATCACGCGCTCCCCGAGGCGGACCCCCTCGATCCGCGCCGTCCCCGCCGCGAGCTCGATCGCGTAGCGGGCCGGCCGCAACGGGAGGCGCTCCGGGCAGGGTCCGTCGGCGGGGCACGGTGCGAGCTCAGGGGCGATGTCCACGACCCGGAGCTCGTCGTCGAGCCAGACGATGTCCAGCGGGATCCGGCAGTTCTTCATCCAGAACGGATGGCGGTCCGCCCTCTCGAACACGAAGAGCATCCCATGGCCGGGCTCGAGCCGCTCTCGGAACATGAGGCCGCGTTGCCGGGAAACCGGATCGGCGGCGACCTCGAGGACGACCTCCCTCCCGGACGGGAGGACGGCGGTCGCCGTGCGCAGGGGTGCCGATGCGACCGCGAGGAGCAGCGACGAGAGGACGGCGAAGGTGTTGAGGTCCACCGCTCGACACCATCTTCTCACGGGCCCGGCCGCGGGGCCGGCGCCACGGCGAGCGCCGCGGGGACCGTTGACGCCGGTGAAGCGACAACCGATAATCCGTCGGCTTCCCGGCAAGAGCCAGATCGAGGGCGACCAGGATGGGGCGCGGCGACAGGAGCTCGCTCCACGCTCGGAGCGGAGCGACCTCCGGCGAGCGCCCGCGATCCGCGGAGATCTCCGCGCTGGTCCGGCGGCTCGGCAGCCGCGACCGGACGCGAGTGGACGGAGCCCGGGCGCGCCTGGCGATCCTGGGTGCGGTGGCCGTGGACGCCCTGATCGAGGCTCTCGAGGTGGACGACAACCGGGTCCGGATCCGCGCCATGGAGCTGCTCGCCCTGATTCGGGACGGGCGGGGCCGCGAGCCCCTCATGGCCATGCTGCTCGACAGGGACACCCCGACGAGGGAAGCCGCGGCCCGCTCCCTCGGTCGCTTTCCCACGCCCGAGGCCAGCGGCGCGCTGGAGCGGCTGCTCGCGACGGAGCGGCAGCTGGGGGTTCGCGTCGCCGCGGTGCGCTCCCTGCTCGAGCACTACCAGGCCGGACTCGAGCCGTCCGTGCGCCGTCCCGTCGAGATCCTGCTCGACGCGCGCGAGCACCCGCGGGTGCGGGGCGCGGCCTTCGCCCTGGTCTCCCTGCTCCGCTCGGCCGACCGGCGCGGCCTGCTGCGAAAGCTCCGGACGGACGGCTCGGCGGACATCCGCAGACGCGCCGGCGAGCTGGAGGCCGCGGGGGCCTCGCCGCCGAAGGACCGCCGCACTCTCGAGGTCCTGCTCGAGGACCTCCGCTCGGACGACTACGAGATGTGGAACGGCGCCGTCCACGCCCTGGCCTCCCTCGGGGTGCCGGCGGTCCGGCGCCTGCTCGAGGAGATCGAGCGCCGCGCGCACGATCCCGAGTACTGCCTGCGCGCCGGCATGACCCTCAAGGCGCTCGGCCCGCGCCAGGCGGGGCTGCTGTCCGAAGCGCTCGACCGGATGCGGGAGCCGCTGCCCTTGCAAGTGCTCGTGGAGGTCGTCGGCGCGCTCGGCGAGAAATCGCTCGTGTACCGGCTGAAGGACCTGATCGATCGGCTCGCGGCCGAGGAGCGGTCCTCCCCCGCCCGCGACGGCTTCGATCCGCTGCGCCGGGTCCGCGCGAAGGCCCACCTCGAGCTCGCCCGCGCGGGCAGCCGCGTGGCGAT
Organism: Acidobacteriota bacterium; assembly: GCA_037446795.1. Classification (GTDB taxonomy): domain Bacteria; phylum Acidobacteriota; class Polarisedimenticolia; order Polarisedimenticolales; family JBBIHW01; genus JBBIHW01. The sequence continues at coordinate 1,093 of JBBIHW010000180.1, read as the reverse complement.
CGAGGACCTGCGGAGGATGGTCGCCGACCCCGACCGGCGGGTGGATCTGGAGCTGGTCGCCGCCCTGGAGCTCGTCGGCAAGCGGGAGGAGATCGCGGATCTCCTGCGCGCGTACGGGCGCGAGGACCGCTTCGGTCGGGAACGCATCGAGGCCGCCGTCCGCACGATCGTGAAGCGGGAGAAGATCCGCAGGAACGACACGATGTTCAGGCTCCTCGGCGCGGAGGAGCGACGGGCCCTCGAGGCGATCTTCGGGGCCCGCCCTGCGCGCCGGGCTCGCCGGAGGAGGTGAGCGGCCGTGAGCAAGCGCAGCGTGCGCGACATCGAGCCCCGAGGGCGGCTCGTCTTCTGCCGCGTGGACTTCAACGTCCCGATCGCGGGCGGCCGCGTCTCGGACGACACGCGGATCCGGGCCTCGCTTCAGACCCTGCGCCTGCTTTCCGAGAGGGGGGGCCGCACGGTCCTCGCCTCGCACCTGGGCCGGCCGAAGGGCAAGCCCGACCCGTCGCTGTCGCTCCGCCCGGTGGCGACGAGGCTGTCCGAGCTGCTCGGGGCCGAGGTCGGCTTCGTCCCCGAGATCGTCGGTCCCGCCGCCGAGAGGACCGCCCGAGGGCTCGAGCAAGGTCGCTTCCTCCTTCTCGAGAACCTCCGCTTCGATCCGGGAGAGGAGCGCAACGACCCCGCCTTCGCGGCCGCCCTCGCCCGGCTCGCCGAGGTCTACGTCGGCGACGCCTTCGGGGCCGCTCACCGCGCGCATGCCTCCGTGGACGGCCTCCCGCGCCTGGTCAGGCCCGCCGTCTGCGGGCTGCTGCTCGAGGCGGAGATCCGCCAGCTGGGGCGGCTCCTCGAGCAGCCCGACAGGCCGTTCGTGGCGATCCTCGGCGGCGCGAAGGTGTCCGACAAGATCCCGCTCGTCGAGAACCTCCTCCCGAGAGTGGACGCCTTCCTGGTCGGAGGCGCCATGGCCTACACGTTCCTGAAGGCGCGCGGGGCTCCGGTCGGGCGATCGCGCGTGGAGGAGGATCAGGTCGGCATGGCGGGGCGGCTGCTGGCGGCGGCCGAGCGCGGCGGCAAGGCCATCGTCCTGCCCGTG
>JBBIHW010000179.1:0-6744 GCA_037446795.1 Acidobacteriota bacterium | reverse complement strand
CATCGATAGCCTTCCTGCCGGCTTCCACGTACAGGAGCAGGGTATAGCCCACGCCCACGCGCTCGACGTCGTGCTCGACGACGCGGCGCGCGACCTCGTCCTCGAGGGCGCGCCCGCGGCCGCGCTCGAGGAGGCCGAGCGGCTGCGCGGTCACGCCGAGCGGATCGGACAGCGCGAGCCCGACGCGGCGCTCGCCGAGGTCGAGTCCGAGCGTCCTGCGGACCACCTACGGGCCCGAGCCCGAGCCGCCGACTCTCGGAGGCGAGCCCGGCGCCTGGGGCTCGCTCGCCGAGGCCGGCTTCGCCCTCGCCAGGGCCTCCTGGACGAACGCCCGGAAGCTCTCGTCGTCGGGGTAGCGGGCCGAGAGGTGGTGAATGTAGGAATCGGAGGAAAGCGGCCCCTGCGGGCGGGAGGAGCCGAGATAGATGCGCGTTTCCCCCACCCGCTGGCCCTGGTTGCCGGTGTAGACGATCCGCGTGCTCCCCTCGATCTCCTCCACCGTGCTCACGACGCCGCCGTAGGATCCCAACACGAGATCGAGCCCCGGCACCTCCCTCGCGATCCGGTGGGCGTCCGCGTTCGAGAGGGCGGCGAGCAGCACGACCACGTCGCACTCGGGCCGGATCTCGGGGAGGTACCTGCGGACCATATCGAGGGGCGGGGCGATCACCAGGCTCGAGCCGTCCGGGCCCTGCTTGAGCCAGACTGGGCTGTAGCGCGTCACGCCGAGGACGCCGACCCGCAGCGGCGGCTTCCCGGCCCCCCGCGGGACGTCGAGGATCGCGTGGGGCTCGAAGACCGGCTCCCGGCTGTCCTGGCGGACGACGTTGGACGACACGAACCGGATCCCGATGCCGGCCGTCTTCTTCCGGAACTCCTCGTAGCCGAGCGCCAGGTCGCGCTCCCCCACGTTGGCGACCGCGTAGCCGAGCTTGTCCATCGCCTCGAGAAGAGCCCGGGTGCGGAGGTCGCCCACGCTGGTCGGGTTGTCGGAGAAGTTGCCCGAATCGAGGAGCAGCTGCGGGGTGTCGGGGAACTGCGACCTCAGGTGCTTCTGGATCCAGGCCCTCCGGGCCAGACCCCCTGCCGGGTTCTGCTTTCAGCCGCAGGGCTCCAGATAGCCGACCACGTCCCCCGTGTAGAGGATGGTCAGGTCGGGCGGCTTGCCCGGGGCCACCAGGGCGCCGCCGGGAATGGCGAGAGAGCGCGGCGTCGAGGACGGGCCGGGCGCGGTCTGCTGCGCGTGGACCCAGCCGGCGACAACCAACAGCGCCGCCGCTCGAAGGCCGCGCCGCGACACGCGCGCGATCCGTCCCGCCATGTCTCGACCCCTCGCGATCGCGGCGATTATAGGGAGGGCCGCGCCACGCCGCTACACCTGCGGGTGGTAGAGTCCGTCCCGTGCCGAGCATCCGCCTCGTGCTCGCCTCGGCGTCGCCCCGACGGGTGGCTCTGCTGCGGGACATCGGGATCGAGGTCGCGCAACGGCCGACCGCGATCCGCGAGGCCCCCCGTCCAGGCGAGAGCCCTCGCGCGCACGTCCTCCGGCTCGCCGAGGCGAAGGCGCGAGCCGCCGCCGGGGACGGAGACGGGCAGGTCGTGCTCGGCGCGGACACCGTGGTGGTCTTCGGCGGGGAGATCCTCGGAAAACCCCGGGACGACGACCACGCTCGCTGCATGCTCGGAAGGCTCGCAGGGCGCGCGCACGAGGTCCTCACCGGCGTCTTCGCGCTGCGGCCGGCCACGGGAGCCGCGAGTGCGGCCGTCGCTGCGACCCGCGTGTGGTTCCGCGCGCTCGAGCCCGCCTGGATCCACTGGTACGTCGCCACAGGCGAGCCTCGAGACAAGGCCGGCGCCTACGGGATCCAGGGACGCGGGGCGCTTCTGGTGGAGCGCATCGAGGGCTCCTGGCCGAACGTGGTGGGGCTGCCGGTGGAGCTGCTGCCGGCGCTGCTGAGCGCCGTAGGCGTGGACGCGTTGGAGCTGCTCCGGGGCGGCGAGCGGAACGATTGAGTCCTTCGCGAGCGTGGATCGGTCGCGGGCGAGGTGCTAGCGTAGCCGCCCGTTCGGACCGTCCCGCGGAGCCCCGAGCCCCCATGAGCGCCCCGACGAAGCCCGCCGACACGTTCCGGCCCGCCGACCGTTTCGCCGACCGTCACATCGGCCCCCGGCAACCGGAGGTCCGGCGCATGCTGGACGTCCTCGGCCTGCCCTCGCTCGACGCGCTCGTGGAGGAGGTCGTTCCCGCCCCGATCCGGCTGCATCGGGCCCTCGAGCTCGAGCCGGCCCGCACGGAGCGGGAGGTGATGGCGGAGCTCGCCGAGCTCGCCTCGCGGAACGAGGTCTTCCGCTCCTACATCGGCATGGGCTACCACGGTACGGTGACCCCGGCCGTGATTCGGCGCAACGTGCTCGAGAACCCGGGCTGGTACACGCCGTACACGCCGTATCAGTCCGAAATCTCCCAGGGCCGGCTCGAGGCCCTCCTGAACTTCCAGACCGTCGTCGCCGACCTGACCGGGATGGACTGCGCCAACGCGAGCCTGCTCGACGAAGCGACCGCGGCGGCCGAGGCGATGACGCTCTGCCGGCGCGTCCTCGCGGCCGACACCGAGCGCAACGTGTTCGTCGTGTCGGACCGCTGCCACCCGCAGACGATCGCCGTCGTCCGGACTCGAGCCGAACCGCTCGGGATCGAAGTCGTCGTGACGGATCCCGCGACGTGGGCGTTCTCGCGGCCCACCTTCGGCGTGCTGGTCCAGTATCCGGCCACCGACGGGGAGGTCGCGGACCACGCGCCGCTCGCCGAGCGCGCCCGCCGGCACGGGGCGCTGGTCGTGGTCGCCGCGGACCTGTTGAGCCTCGTGCTGCTTCGCCCTCCGTCGGAGTTCGGCGCAGACGTGGTGGTCGGGAGCAGCCAGAGGTTCGGGGTCCCTCTCGGCTTCGGAGGCCCCCACGCGGCGTTCCTCGCGACGCGCGATGCCCACAGGCGACACGTCCCGGGCCGCATCGTCGGCGTTTCGGTGGACGCCGAGGGCCGGCCCGCGCTCCGGCTGGCCCTCCAGACCCGGGAGCAGCACATCCGCCGCGAACGGGCCACGAGCAACATCTGCACCTCGCAGGTTTTGCTCGCCGTCGCCGCCTCCATGTACGCGGTCTACCACGGTCCCGAGGGGCTTCGGCGGATCGCCCGCCGCGTTCACGCTCACGCGGTGCTGCTGGCGCGCGCGCTGGCGCGCGCGGGCTGGACGGTCCGCCACGAGGTCTTCTTCGACACCCTGCGGGTGGGATCCGGGCCCAGGCCGGCGGGGCAGGTTCTCGAGGAGGCCCGCCGGAAGCGGATCAACCTCAGGCGGTACGACGACGGCGATGTCGGCGTGGCTCTGGACGAGACGGTGGAGCTGGGCGACCTGGCCGACCTCGTGGACTGCTTCGGCGGCCGGGGCGCCGAGTTGCCGCGCGAGGCGGCCGCCTTCGCGCCCGAGGAGCTCCCGGAGCCCCACCGGCGCCACCGCCCGTTCCTCACCCATCCCGTCTTCCACCGCTACCACTCCGAGACCGAGCTGCTGCGCTACATCAAGCGGCTCGAGTCCCGGGACCTGTCGCTGACGAGCTCGATGATCCCGCTCGGGTCGTGCACCATGAAGCTCAACGCGGCGGCGGAGATGATCCCCATCTCCCATCCCGGCTGGGCGGACATCCACCCGTTCGTCCCCGACGAGCAGGTCCCGGGCTACCGGGAGCTGTTCCGGCGGCTCGAACGGGCGCTGCTGGAGATCACCGGGTTCGCCGCGGTCTCGCTGATGCCCAATGCCGGCTCCCAGGGGGAGTACACGGGCCTCCTCGTGATCCGTGCGTATCACCGCGCGCGGGGCGAGGGCCATCGCGACGTCTGCCTCATCCCCGCATCGGCCCACGGGACGAACCCCGCGAGCGCGGTGCTGGCCGGCCTCAAGGTCGTCAGCGTCGCCTGCGACGCCCGCGGGAACGTGGACGTGGCGGACCTGGCCGCGAAGCTCGACAGGCACGGGCCCCGCGTGGCCGCGCTCATGATCACGTATCCCTCGACCCATGGCGTCTTCGAGGAGGCGATCGTGGAGATCTCCGAGCGCGTCCACCGGGCGGGCGGGCAGGTCTACCTGGACGGGGCGAACCTGAACGCGCTGGTGGGCCTGTGCCGGCCGGCGGAGCTGGGTGCCGACGCCTGCCACCTGAACCTCCACAAGACCTTCTGCATCCCCCACGGCGGCGGCGGTCCGGGCGCGGGCCCGGTGTGCGTGGCGGCCCACCTGGCCCCCTTCCTGCCGGCCCACCCGATGAGACGCGAGGGAGAAGCCCGAGGAATCGGCCCGGTTTCCGCCGCGCCCTTCGGAAGCCCGAGCATCCTTCCGATCTCCTACGCGTACATCGCCATGATGGGCGCCGAGGGCCTGCGGCGCGCCACCGAGATCGCGATCCTCAGCGCCAACTACGTCGCCCGCCGCCTGGAGCCCCACTTCCCCACCGTGTATCGAGGACGGGACGGATTCGTCGCCCACGAGTGTCTCGTGGATCTGAGGGGCCTGCGTGCGTCGGCCGGGATCGAGCCGGACGACGTGGCGAAGCGCCTGATGGACTACGGATTCCACGCCCCCACCATGTCGTGGCCGGTGGCGGGCACGCTCATGATCAAGCCCACCGAGAGCGAGTCGCTGGCCGAGCTGGATCGCTTCTGCGACGCCATGATCTCCATCCGGGAGGAGATCCGCGAGATCGAGACCGGCCGGGCCGACCCGAGGAGGAACCTTCTGAAGATGGCCCCGCACACCGCGTCGGCGGTGACCGCCGACGCCTGGGAGCGCCCCTACTCCCGGGCGCGCGCCGCGTTTCCTGCGGCCTGGACCCGGGAGCACAAGTTCTGGCCGCCGGTCTCCCGCGTGGACAATGCCTACGGCGACCGCAACCTCGTCTGCTCCTGTCCGCCCGTCGAGGAGTACGCGGAGAGCTGAACCGTCCGCCGCGGGTCGCGGCCTCCAGACCGGTGGCGGACGCGCTCGCGTGTGGCATACTCTGCCCGCTCGGCGCCCCGCCCTGTGCGGGGGCGCCCTCCCGCCGTCGCGCGTTCGACCCGCGCGATCCGTCGCGCGGGGGGCGGCGCGGCGGGTGACCGCTCCTGGAGGCAGCCCGTTGGAGAACCTGCAGAGGGTCGCGGTCGTCGGGGACTACGTGCCGCGACAGTGCGGGATCGCCACGTTCACGGCGGACCTGTGCGAATCCCTGGCAGCCGCCGTCCCGCACCTTCACGTGTTCGCGGTCCCCGTGACGGACACCGAGGAGGGCTACGACTACCCGCCGCGCGTGCGGTTCGAGATCCCCGAGGACGACCTCCCCTCCTACGTGCGTGCCGCCGACTTCCTGAACATGAGCGGGGTGGACGTCGTCTCGGTCCAGCACGAGTACGGGATCTACGGCGGTGCCGCCGGCAGCCACCTCCTCGCGCTGCTGCGCGAGCTGCGGATGCCGGTGGTCACCACGCTGCACACGGTCCTCCGCTCGCCCGAGCCCAGCCATCGCAAGGTCCTCGAGGAAATCGCCAGGCTCTCGGACCGGATCGTGGTCCTCAGCCGCCGCGCCGTGGAGTTCCTCACGGACATCTACGGGGTCCCGCGGGGCAAGATCCACGTGATCCCGCACGGCATCCCCGACGTCCCGTTCGTGGACCCGAACTTCTACAAGGACCGGTTCGGGGTCGAGGGAAAGCTCGTCCTGCTCACCTTCGGGCTGCTGTCGCCCGGCAAGGGAATCGAGCTGGTGATCGAGGCGCTTCCCGCCGTCCTCGAGCGCCATCCCGACGTGATCTACATGGTGATCGGTGCGACTCACCCGAAGGTGGCGCGGGAGGAGGGCGAGTCCTACAGGCTCCGGCTCCAGCGGCTCGCCGAGGAGCGTGGCGTCGCCCGCAACGTGATCTTCCACAACCGGTTCGTGAGCACGGAGGAGCTGGTGGAGTCCATCGGCGCCGCGGACCTGTACGTGAGCCCTTACCTCAATCAGGAGCAGATCTGTTCGGGAACCCTCGCCTACGCCGTCGGGGCGGGCAAGGCCGTGGTCTCGACACCCTACTGGTACGCGGAGGAGATTCTCGCCGAGGGGCGCGGCCTGCTCGTCCCCTTCCGCGACCCCGCGGCGATCGCCGAGGCCGTGCTCCGGCTCCTCGACCACGAGGCCGAGCGGCACGCGATCCGCAAGCGCGCCTACCTGCTCGGCCGGGAGATGATCTGGCCCGAGGTGGCCCGCAGGTACGCGGACGTGCTCGCGCGAGCCCGGGAGGAGCGCCGGAGGCAGCCTCGGCCGTTCGCCGCGAAGACGCTCGACCAGCGGCCCGCCGAGCTGCCGCCGCTGCGGCTCGATCACCTGCGGAGGCTCACGGACGGCACCGGCCTGCTGCAGCACGCGGTCCACACGGTCCCCATCTACGACACCGGGTACACGACCGACGACAACGCCCGGGCGCTGCTGCTCACGGTGTTGCTGGAGGAGACCGGGGCGGAGAAGGGGGAGGAGGTGCGGGGCCTCGCCTCCCGTTACCTGGCCTTCCTCGTCCACGCGTTCGACGCCCACGCCCGGCGCTTCCGCAACGAGCTCGGCTACGACCGGCGGTGGCGAGGCGACGCCGGCCCGGAGGACGCCGACGGGCGGGCCGTGTGGGCTCTCGGCGCGGTGGCGGGCCGCTCCTCGAACCGCGGCCGGCGCGGCGCCGCCGCG
>JBBIHW010000178.1:0-6828 GCA_037446795.1 Acidobacteriota bacterium | reverse complement strand
TACCAGCCGTCGCTTCCCGGGCCGTCAGCATGACTGTCGAGCGCTTCGTGAATAAAATAATGCAGGCTAGGCTCTGGGACCGTGGCTGGCCCCGGGCCGCCTCGCCGAAGGCCGATCGCCGATTCGACGCATGGGGGAATCCTGATGAAGCACACGAGGATGTGGATGCTGGCTCTGGCCCTCTCGATCGTCCCTGTGCCCGCGTTGGGGGCGCAGCGGTCCTCCTCGCCCGCCTTGGGATTGCGGGGCTGGGGACCGCGGGTGGGTCTCGCGGACGACCCGGATCAGATCGTTGGCGGCGTGCACTTCGACCTGGGCGACATCGTGGACCGCCTCCGTTTCGTGCCCAACTTCGAGCTGGGCGTAGGAGACGACTTCACGACCGTGTCGGGAACCGCACCGGTGCATTACCTGTTCCGGGTGAACGCGAACGTCCAGCCCTACGCGGGCGGAGGCCTCACGCTGGCGTGGTTCGACCGTGACGACGACCGCCCGGGCCGCGGAGACGACGACGAGGTGGAGCTGGGTGTCAAGGCCATCGGCGGCGTCCAGTGGCGACTGCGGAGCGGGAACGACTTCTTCCTCGAGCTGAACCTGGGATTCGGCGACATCCACGACGTCCAGGCGATGGCCGGGTGGACGTTCTGAGTCGTCGCTGTCTCGGGTCGCCCTGCCCGCCACGCGCGGCCCGACGACGCCCGCGGCCCTTGCCGAGAGGCAGAGCCCATCTCCGCCGGTCGGCCTCGCCGGCCTCGTCGCAGCGGCCGCGACCGGGGTGGTGCGGAACCGGGAAGTACCCCGGCTCGCAGGCGGCGCCCGGAGCGCCGAACTCCACGCCGATCGCCAATCGAGGCACGGGCGCCGTGGCCGCCAGGAACAGGTGATCGCCCCCGACCGCAGGGCCGATAGCGGACGGCGCCGCCCGTGAAGACCGGGAAGGGACACGCGACCCGGTGATGACGGTGCGGCCCGCGGGACAGGCGAGCCGCGGCGCACGGACCAAGAGCCCGGCGCTCGCTGGAGCGCGGGACTCGTGGCACGTCCTGGTGCCGGTAGGCCCGCTGGCGCTTCCGGTGGCGCGGGCGCGCCGATGCCGCTTCCGGTGCCTCCCGGGGCGACCGGCATGCGCGGGGATGGACGTGCGCGCGAACGCGGCGAGCAGGGCCGCGAGCGCAGGAGCGGATCGAGCGGGCACGGACCCCGCCGCCTGCCCCCGAGCCCAGGACGGCGACGGAACGCCTCGCGAGGCGTCAGCGCCGGGCGGCGTTCCCGCGAACGAGCCAGATCCGGCTGGCCGCGTCCCTCTTGAACGTGCTGTTGACGACGGCGATCGCCCCGGCCTCGTTGACCGCGAGCTTCCGCATCAAGAGCCCCTGCAGGCTCCCGTTGAAGCCGAGCCGGGGATCGTCGGTGCCCGGGACGACGGAAGGCGGAGAGAACGTCCTCCCGCCGTCCCCGGAGACGGCGAAGCCGAGTCCCTGCGGGCGGCCCCGCCGATCGGGGAACCGCTCCCAGACGACGACTACGCGGCCCTGGCCGTCCACGCTCACCGCCGGGAAGCTCGCGCTGTCCACCTCGCCCGTGCGCGGTCCCGAGATCTCCTTCGGGACCTCGAACGTGCGTCCGCCGTCGGCCGACCGCGCGTGGCGGACGCGATACCTCTGGAAGGGACCGGCCGGGCTCTCGGCGTACACGACGTGGAGGACCCCCTGCGCGTCCACCGTGACCTTCGGCCCGTCGGCATGCCCGTCGCTCTCGAAGAGAACCCGGGCGTCGCCGAACGACCGGCCCCCGTCGGCCGAGAAGGCGAAGCGGATGTCGGCCTCGGGGTCGTCCCCGAGCGTCCAGACCAGGTACACGCGTCCCCCCGCGCCGGCCGCGAGCGAGGGGCCGCGTGCCGGTGCCGCCTCGCGCCCGCCCGCGATGCGCAGCGGGGTGGAAAAGGTCGCGCCGCCGTCCGCGGAACGGCTGAACCAGAGAGCCCCCTCGTACTCCGTCCACGCTGCGTAGAGAGTCCCGTCCGGGCCGAGGGCGAGGTCCAGGCTTCCGTTGTGCCAGTGGTCGCGGCTGAGACGCCCCTTGCCGTCGCCCGCAGGAGTGTTGGAGAGGTTGACCGGATCGCCGAAGCTGCGGCCCCCGTCGGTCGAGCGCGCGAAGAAGATCTCGCCGCCATGCGTGCCCCCCGAGAAGACGATCTCCTGCCACAGGAGGTACACCCTGCGCGGAGTCGTCGAGGCGATCGCCATCCGCGGAAGCCAGGAGAACACGTCCGGACTCCGCGACACGTTCACGGGCTCCGGGAGCTGTGCCTTGCCCGCCGGGTCGTAGATCTGGAAGAAGATGTCCTTGCGGGACTGATCGGCCCAGGCCACACCGGCGAACCCCTCCCGATCCATCGCCACCGTGGGATCGTCCACGTAGCGCCAGATCGAGGCGTTCATTCTCCAGGGGCCGACGACCGCCTCGCCCCGGGCGACCTCGATCGGCCTGTCCCAGACCACGGCCGGCGGGCTCTCACGAGGGGAGGTCTTCACGGAAGCCTCCTGCCCCGCGGCGGCCGGTGCGACCGCGACCGCCGCCAGGACGACGGGAAATACCCGAAGGATCCGGCGGGTCGCGAGGCCGAGCGGAGTCTTCGGTCCGACAAGGGGCGATTCCGTCAACCGGATCCCCTCGGCGAGCAGGACGACGATTATGCAACGCGGCGCCGTGGCCCGCCGAGGGGTGCCGCCGGTCCGCCGGGAACGGCCGACTCGAGCGCGCGCGTTCCGTCGTGAGCGACGGATTCTCCCGGCCGAATGACCTCGCGCCGCCGCGGTGAACCCGCTGACCCCTGCCGGAGCGGGCAGAATGCGGCTCGCTCGCAGGAGAAAAGCGGCGGCCCGACGACGTCGCGCTCGCCGTGCCCGGGTGCGAGCCGAGAAGCGGGCGAGGACAGGCGCAGGAGCCTGGACGGTGCGCAGGCGGACTTCACGAGGACAGGCGCCGGCGACGGGTACCGGCGCCCCATCGTCGGGGCCGTCCGGTTTGTCGGCCCCGGGATGCGGCGCCTCGCGAGAGGACGAGCTTCTCGTCGTCCCGAAGGCCGCTGTTTTCCCCTTCTTTGCATTGACAGTTCCCGCCTCTCAATGGAGATTCACCCCGCGACAGGCGCACGGAGAGGGGACATGGTCGAGGCCCGCAGTCCGCGGGGCTGGGTTGGCGCACTCCTCGCCGTGGCCCTCGGGCTTCCGGTCGCCTTCGCGGCGGCCTCCGGCTCGTCCCTCCACACCGACCCGCCCGGCGCCATCGAGGACAGCGTCGTCAAGATCTTCGTCCGGTCGAGCCCTCCGGATCTGATCTCGCCATGGCAGAGGGCAGGAATGCGGAAACAGATGGGCTCCGGCGTCATCGTCCCCGGAGGACGCATCCTCACCAACGCTCACGTGGTCGCGGACGCGGTCACCATCGAGGTGGTCCGTGCGGGAATCGGCGATCGCTACCTCGCGGACGTGGAGTTCGAGGGCCCCGACTGCGACCTCGCGCTGCTCAGGGTGCGAGATCCCGAATTCCTCGAGGGAGTCCGGTCCATGGAAATCGGCCGCCTGCCGCCGGTCCGGAGTCAGGTCCAGGCCTACGGCTTCCCCATCGGCGGCGAGACGATCTCGGCGAGTTCGGGGATCATCTCGCGCGTCGAGGTCGCCCCCTACGCCCACTCGCGCGAGGAGCTGCTTCTCGCCCAGATTGACGCGCCCATCAACCCTGGCAACAGCGGCGGGCCGGTCGTGTCGGAAGGCGAGATCGCCGGCATCGCGGTGCAGGCGATGCAGGCGGCCCAGGGGATCGGCTACATGGTGCCGGCGCCGGTGGTCCGGCACTTCCTCGACGACGTGGCCGACGGCCGCTACGACGGCTTCCCGCGGCTGGGAGTCATGCTCCAGCCTCTCGAGAGCGAGTCGCTGCGGGCCTCGCTCCTCATGACGCGAAAGCAGAGCGGGGCGCTCGTGATCGACCTGGACTACGGCGGCCCCGCGTACGGGCGGCTCGCGCCCGGCGACGTGATCCTCTCGATCGAGGGCCTTCCGGTGGCGAACGACCTGACGGTTCCGTGGCCCGGCATCGGTCGCGTTCACGCGAGCCACGTCTTCCGAGAGAAGCAGATCGGCGACACCCTCAGGCTCGAGGTGCTCCGGGACGGCACGGTGCTCCAGGTCGTCGTCGAGCTGAGGTCCCATTCGCCCCTCGTGCCGGGCCGGCGGTCCCAGCGCGATCCGCAGTACCTCGTCTTCGGCGGGCTCGTCTTCCAGCCGCTCACGGCGGACTACCTGTCCGTGTTCAGGACCGTTCCGGCGCACCTGGCCCACTATGCGCTCGACCTGAACGTCATCACCGAGGAGCGCCGGCAGGTGATCCTGATCCAGAAGGTCCTGCCGCATCCGGTCAACCGCGGCTATCAGGACTGGGAGGACTTCATCGTCCGGACCGTGGACGGCGTGGCACCCCGCGACATGGGGCACCTGGCGCGCATCCTCGACTCCGCCGACGGGCCGTGGCTCAGAATCGTCACCGAGGGGGGCCTGCACCTCACCCTCGATCCTCGTGCGGCGCGGGCGGCGGGCTCCGAGATCCTCGCCAACTTCGGCATCTCGCGCGACCGGTCGCCCGATCTGGCGGCGGCTGTCGTGGAGCAGGCGAGGGCCTCGAACTGACCCTTGCGGCGCCGCGGCCCCGGGACCGCCCCATGAAACGGGGACGCACCACCCTCCCACGGCGAGGCTCGCGATCCTCGAGCTGCGGGCCGAGTGCGGCGGGTCGCCGGCCCGAACGGCGAGACGGCTCCTGCTCACGCCGCTGACCGCCGTGTCGTGAAACGAGCGCCTGGAGGAGGAAGGCCCAGACGCCTCGGTCCAGATGCGCGAACCGGTGAACCGTTTCCCCGAGTTCGTCGGGTATGTCGCACGTCGCCTCAAGGTGCTCTGTCCCTCGATGGCTGCGCGGAGGATCGCCCGGGTCCTCGCGCGCGCCGGTCTGAACCTGGGCGCGACGACCGTGCTGAGCGTGAGCACGATCAACGAGGGGGATCGGATCACGCTGTCTGATGGTCGGCTCGGGACGGCTGGGGGCGTTTCCCGTTTCCGCTTCCCTGCGACAGCATAGGGAGGTGGGAAACGGGAAACGCGGTCATGTCCGCCCCGGTGCGGCCGTTCACCTTCTGGATCATGATCCGGCAGGTCGAAACGCCGTCGGCCGGGATGTCCGGGTAGCCGTCCGGCGGGGGGCGGGTTTTCTGACGGGTTTGGGGGTAGGGTTCCCGTAGGGCGCGCCCCGTGGCCCCCTGGGTGCGACTCTTCGAACCGTTGGCCCTTCGGGGCCTCCCGGAGCCGTCGCGTCAAAGACGCCACGCATGGCCATGTCCCGAACACTCCGAGATCGGAGGCCGGCCGGGCAAAGCCGCCCGCTACTGTTCGCGGAAGTGCGCCCGAACCGGATCGGCCGAGCGTCTTCCTCTACGAGGAAGAGGTCCCCGGACGCGTTCGTCGGGGACATGGCAGCCGCTCGTTAGATTCTCTCCGGCGATTGTTGGACAACGGCAAGCGTTCGCCGGACAGAATCTACCGGAACGGCCGGCGAGCGACTCGGCTATCCGCCAAGGCGTGCCTGCCGGAGGGCGCGCCGGACCTCGCGGTAGACCGCGCCGAACCCCGGGAGCTCGGCCATCTGCACCGCGAGGCGGACCTGCCAGAGCTTCCTGTAGCGCGCCTCCTTGGCGGTGAACTCCTTGCGCACCTGCGCCAGCGTCAACCCCCGGAACTCCAGCTTGCGCGCGATTGCATCGAGCAGGTCGGACAGGTCCACGTGGCCCCCCGACGTGAGGAACCACAGGTCGTAGAGGTCGCGCGGCTCGTTCCGGGCCCGGTCCAGGAGAGCGACGGTCTTCTCGACCGCTACCTCGTTCAGGGAGTAGACCCGGACCCGGGCATCCTCGGGAAGGTCGCGGTATTCCTCGTAGCCGCGCAGCACCGGGCGGTCCTCGAGGGACAGGACGATGCGTTCGCGGATCGTGATGTCGGTCTTGACGCTCTTCCCCCGCGCCGGGGGAAGAGGCCCTTCGTAGGCCAGATAGAACGTGTGGCTGTTCTCGTGGGAATGACGGTCCAGATGGTCGAGACGGATCTCCACGCCGGAAGCCCTTCGCGTCTCCTCGAAGGCTGCGGCGAGAGACCGTTCGATCTCATCCCACGGCGTCTCCTCGATCAACGTGAAGTCCAGGTCCTCGGAGAACCGGTAGTCCGGGAAGTAGCACTTCTTCAACGCGGTCCCTCCCTTGAACGCGAGGCGGTCCCGGAGCGGGCTGCGGGACAATCCCACCAGGAGCCACGAGAGGCAGTAGTCGCGCTCGAGGACCGCCTCCGGGATGCGCCGTCCTCCCCGTTCGGCGAGGCGGTTGGAAAGGAGCGAAAGGTCGCGCTGCGGAATCACGGGTCAGGTTCTCACGACGGCGCGGAGCTCTTCGGGGGCGACGTTCAGCTGAAGCCGCCACCGGCGGAGGCGCTTCCCCTCCGCCGGCAGGACCGGGTCCAGACGGACGTAGGTCTCCGTGAGACCCTCGCGAAGGCGGTCCAGGTCCCGCGGCGGCGCCAGCTCGTAGGTCTCCAGCAGGAACCCCAGCCGGCGCACGACCGCTCCGACGCCGATCCGCTTGGCGTACTGAACGAGCCGGTCGGCGTTCACGTCCTGGCGCCGCATCCAGAGGCCCTTGGCGACCTCGGTCAGGCCGCCGCAGTACGCGGGCTGCTTGAGCCCGTCAATGATCGTCCGTTCCAGATCGCTCACGCACACCTTCTCCTG
>JBBIHW010000177.1:0-6829 GCA_037446795.1 Acidobacteriota bacterium | reverse complement strand
GGGCTCGCCCGTCCCGGCGGCGCGGCCAGCCAGCAGCCCGACCGCGCCCTCCACCGCGCTGCCCGGCGGCAAGCTCGCCGACGGCGCGACCGCCACGAGCCGGTAGGAGCGACGCGCCGCGGGCAGCGGGAACATTTCGAAGCAGAGCGAGCAACGCGCCCGCAGCCCGGCCGCCCCTTCATCCTGCCGGTCGCGCGTCCCGCACGAAGGGCAGCGGACGATCACGACACCCGTCCTCCGCGGCTCGGCCCCGAACGCCGCAAAACGTAGGCTCCGCTCAAGGCCGGCGCAACGCGCCGGCCGCGCGTGCGGAGGAGCGGGATCGGGCCGGGGCAGGACGCCTCGCCGCCCCGCCCCTGCTCGCCGCCTCGGTTGGAGAGCGCGCGCGGCGCCGTGGTATTCTTCGCCGCTTGATCCGGAAGCACGGGCTCGCCCTCCGGGCCGGCAACCCCAAGACCGCGAGAGGAGACCGCCATGAAGGTCTACGACACTCCGGACATCCGCAACGTCGCGCTGATCGGCCACGGGGGGTGCGGCAAGACGTCGCTCGCCTCCGCCCTCCTGTTCGTGGCGGGCGCGGTGAATCGGCTCGGGCGCGTCGAGGACGGGACGACGGTCACGGACTTCGACGAGGAGGAGATCGCCAGGAAGATCTCGCTCCAGACGTCGCTCGCCCACCTGGAGTGGAAGGGAAAGAAGGTCAACGTCGTGGACACCCCGGGCTACGCGGCCTTCGTCGCCGACGCCAAGGCGGGACTCGCGGCCGCCGACATCGGGCTCCTCCTCGTGGACGCGGTGGCGGGTCTTCAGGTGATCACCGAGCGCGTCTTCCAGTACTGCGAGGAGGCGGGCCTCCCCGTCGCGTTCGTGATCAACAAGCTCGACCGGGAGAACGCCTCCTTCGAGCGCGTGCTCGGCGCGATCCGGGAGCGGTTCGACCGGCGCGCGGTCGCCGCACAGATCCCCATGGGCGAGCAGCAGCGGTGCGAGGGGATCGTGGACCTCGTGGCGGGAAAGGCCCACCGCTACGCTCGAGACGGCTCCGGCCAGCTCGAGGTCGTCGAGGTCGGCTCCGACCTCGGCGGGGCGGCAGCCGAGGCGCGCTCGCGGCTCGTCGAGGCCGTCGCCGAGACCGACGACGCGCTCATGGAGGCTTACTTCGAGGCCGGCGAGCTCGGCGAGGAGGATCTCCGCTCCGGTCTGCGGAAGGCGATCGCGGCCCGCAGGATCTTCCCGGTCTTCTGCGCCGCGGCCACCTCCGCGATCGGTGCCAGGAGCCTGCTCGATGCGATCGTGGACTTCTTCCCCGCGCCCGACGACCGCGGCGAGGTGGCCGGGACGAGCCCCGCCGGCGGCGAGGAGATGCGTCGCAAGGTGGCCGCCTCCGAGCCGGTGGCGCTGTTCGTCTTCAAGACGATCGTGGACCCGCACGTCGGCCGCCTGAGCCTCTTCCGGCTGCACTCGGGACTGCTCCGGCAGGACACGCCGGTCGAGAACCCCCGGCGCGGGGCCGCCGAGCGGCTGGGAGCCATCGGCATCCTCCAGGGAAAGCAGGTCGTCCCGGTGCCGGAGCTTCGGGCCGGCGACCTGGGCGTCGTGGCGAAGCTCAAGGAGACCCGCACGGGCGACACCCTGTGCGATCCCTCCCGCCCGATCCAGTTCCCGGACATCTCCTGGCCCGCGCCCGCCATCTCCTACGCCGTCGAGCCCCGCTCGAAGGGGGACGAGGAGAAGCTCTCCACCGCGCTCCAGCGGCTGACCGAGGAGGACCCCGTCCTGAAGGTCGGCCGCGACCCCCAGACCCACGAGCTGCTCGTGAGCGGAACCGGCCAGGTCCACGTGGAGGTGGCCGTCGCCAAGATGAAAAAGAAGTTCGGCGTGGACGCCACGCTCAAGCAGCCCAAGGTCCCCTATCTCGAGACGATCAAGCGAAAGGTCGGGCCGGTCCAGGGCCGGCACAAGAAGCAGACCGGAGGCCGCGGCCAGTTCGGCGACTGCTGGATCTCGGTCGAGCCGCTGCCCCGCGGCGCCGGCTTCGAGTTCGTGGACAAGATCTTCGGCGGCGCGATCCCGCAGAACTTCCGGCCCGCGGTGGAGAAGGGGATCGTCGAGTCGGCCCAGCGGGGCTGGCTCGCGGGCTACCCCGTCGTGGACTTCCGCGTCACCCTCACCGACGGTTCCTACCACACGGTGGACTCCTCGGAGATCGCGTTCAAGATCGCCGGCTCGCTGGCCTTCAAGGCGGCCATGGAGCAGGCGAAGCCGACGCTGCTCGAGCCGATCATGTCGGTGGAGATCACCGCACCCGAGGAGTGCATGGGCGAGATCATGGGAGACCTCTCCGCGCGGCGGGGAAAGCCGCAGGGCATGGACTCTCGCGGGGGCTACCAGGTCATCCGCGCCCTCGTGCCGCTGGCGGAGATGCTCACCTACGCCTCGACCCTGAAGTCCGTCACGTCGGACCGGGGAACCTACACGATGGAGTTCGACCACTACGAGGAGGTCCCGGCCGCCATCCAGGAGAAGATCATCGCCGAGGCCGCCAAGCACCGGCGCGAGGAGGCAGAGAAGTAGGCGCCGTGACCCGCGACCACGTGCACATCTCCGAGCTCGCCGCCCACGCGGGCCGTGCCGTGCACCTGAAGGGCTGGCTCTACCAGAAGCGCTCTTCCGGGAGGATCCGCTTCCTGGTCCTGCGCGACGGGACGGGCTGGCTGCAGTGCGTGGCCGCCGCGGGCGAACTCCCGCCCGACCAGTTCGAGGCGTGCGACCGCCTGCCGCTCGAATCCTCGCTGGGCGTGTGGGGGACGGTGCGCGAGGACCCGCGGGCCCCGGGCGGCTACGAGCTGTCCCTGGCGCGCCTCGAGGTCTACCACGAGGCCGCCGACTACCCGATCCAGCCCAAGGAGCACGGGGTGGAGTTCCTGTTCGATCACCGCCACCTCTACCTCCGATCGCGCACGCCCCAGGCCGTTCTGCGGGTCCGGCACGAGGTCGTCCAGGCGTGCCGGGACTTCTTCTACGAGCGCGGCTTCGTGCTCGTTGACTCTCCGATCCTCACACCGGCGGCCTGCGAGGGCACGACCACCCTGTTCGAGACCGACTACTTCGACCGGAAGGCCTACCTCACCCAGTCCGGCCAGCTCTACCTCGAGCCGGCCTGCATGGCCTTCGGCCGGGTCTACTGCTTCGGTCCCACGTTCCGCGCCGAGAAGTCCAAGACCCGCCGGCACCTGACCGAGTTCTGGATGGTGGAGCCCGAAGTGGCCTTCCTCGAGCTGCCGGGCCTGCTGGAGCTGTCGGAGGAGTTCGTCAGCTACGTGGTCGCCCGGGTTCTCGACCGCAGGCTCGAGGAGCTGAAGCTGCTCGAGAGGGACACCTCGAGGCTCGAGAACGTGCGCCCGCCGTTCCCGCGGATCACCTACGACGAGGCGTGCGCGATCCTGACCGAGCCGTCGGCGCGGGCGCGCATGGAGAAGGCCGGGGCCCCGGTCTTCGAGCCCGGCGGCGACCTGGGCGGCCTCGACGAGACGATCCTGACCGAGCGGTTCGACCGGCCGGTGATGGTCACGCACTGGCCGGCGGCCATCAAGGCGTTCTACATGCAGCCCGATCCCGAGGACCCGAGCCGCGCCCTCTGCGTGGACGTCCTCGCCCCCGAGGGATACGGCGAGATCATCGGCGGCTCGCAGAGGATCCACGACCACGACCTGCTGCTGGCGCGGATCCGCGAGCACGGGCTCCCCGTGGAGGCGTTCCGGTGGTACCTGGACATCCGCCGCTACGGCACGGTCCCGCACGCGGGATTCGGGATGGGGATCGAGCGCTGCGTGACCTGGATCTGCGGGATTCCGCACCTGAGGGAGGCGATCCCCTACCCGCGCCAGATCCACAGGCTCTACCCGTGAGGGCGGCCGACCGAGTGGCCGCCGCGGTCGCCACGGGCTTCGGCGCCGGATACGCGCCGTTCGCCCCGGGCTCGCTCGGCTCGCTCCCGGGGCTGCTGCTCGCCTGGGGTCTGTTCCGCGGCGGGGGAGCCTGGGCCGTCGTGGCGGGGCTCGTCGTGGTGACGGCGGCCGGGGCCTGGGCCGCCGACCGCTTCGCGGCGGCGCGCGGCGAGCGGGATCCGCAGGTCGTCGTCGTGGACGAGATCGCGGGGCAGATGACGGCACTCCTGTTCCTCGTCCCGACCCCGGGAAGCCTTCTCGCCGCCTTCGTCGCGTTCCGCGCGCTCGATGTCCTCAAGCCGTTTCCGGCGCGGCGCCTCGAGGCCCTGGCGGGGGGCTCGGGTATCATGGCGGACGACCTCGCGGCCGGCGTGTACGCGAACCTCCTGCTGCAAGCGGCCGTCTGTCTGGGGCCGGCCTGGAGGGCGGCGGGATGAAGGTCTGGAACGGGCTGGACGGCGCCCCGCACCGCGCGGGGCCGGCGGCGGCCACGATCGGAAACTACGACGGGGTCCATCTCGGCCACCAGGCGATCCTGAGGAGCGCGGTGGAGGAGGCGAGGACGCGCGGCCTGGCCTCGGTCGTGATCACGTTCGAGCCGCACCCCCTGGCGGTCGTGGCCCCGCACCGGAAGCCGCCCCTGATCCAGACGCGCCGGCAGAAGCTCGACAGCTTCGAGCGGGCGGGGATGGACGCGGTCCTCGTGCTGACCTTCGACGAGGCCCTCGCCTCCCGCGACGGGGAGGCGTTCTTCGACCAGGTGCTCGGCGACCGGCTGCCTCTCGCGAGCCTCCACGTCGGGACCAACTTCCGGTTCGGGCGCGACCGGCAGGGCGACGTGGAGCTGCTGCAGCGCATCGGGCAGCGGCGGGGCTTCCGTGTCGTCTCGGTCGCCCCCGTGGTCGTGGACGGCCGGACGGTCTCCTCGACCGCGATCCGGCGAGCGGTGGCGGATGGCGAGGTGGACCTCGCGCGGCGGATGCTCGGCCGGCCGTTCGAGGTCTCGGGCGAGGTCGTCCGCGGCGACGGCCGCGGCCGGCTGCTGAGCTTCCCGACGGCCAATCTCGCCGTGGACAACGAGCTGCTCCCGCGCCGCGGCGTGTACGTCACCGAGGCGGTCCTGCTCGCCCGCCGCTACCCCTCGGTCACCAACGTCGGGATCCGGCCGACGTTCGGCGGCAGCGACCTCGTCGTCGAGACCCACATCCTGGACTTCGACGAGGAGATCTACGGCGAGGCCGTCGCCCTGCGGTTCCTGGCGCGCCTGCGCGACGAAAAGCGGTTCTCGAACCCGTCGGAGCTGGCCGATCAGATCGCCCGCGACCGTGCCGCCGCCGTGGCCTACTTCCACGCCTTCCCGGCCACGCGGCCATGACGGGCCGGCGCGCGGTCGGTCCCGGTGGCGACCGCGCCGCGGGATCGGCCGAGGCCGCGGCTGCCGCGGTCGCACTCGAGCCGCGGGCGAAGCCCGAGTTCTTCCCGCTGGCGGCCCGTCGCGGCGTGTTCGTGACCCTCGAGGGGATCGAGGGATCCGGCAAGAGCCTCCAGCTCGACCGGCTCGCCGCGTGGCTGCGGGCGCGGGGCGAGAATCCCGTGGTCACGCGGGAGCCCGGGGGCACGCCGCTCGGCCGCCGCCTCCGCTCCCTGCTCCTCGAGGCGGGAGCGGGCTCCATCCGGCCGGAGACCGAGCTGTTCCTCTACGTGGCCGACCGGATCCAGCACCTGCTCGAGGTCATCGACCCGGCCCTCGCGCGCGGCGAGGTCGTGCTGTGCGACCGGTTCGTGGACGCCACGCTCGCCTACCAGGGTTACGGCCGGCGACTGCCCCTCGAGTTCGTCCTCGCCCTGCACAGCCAGCCGCCCCTGGACCGGAGGCCGGACCGCACCGTGCTGCTCGACCTCGACCCCAGCACCGGCCTCGAGCGCGCGCGCCGACGCAACCGCGAGCGCGGGCTCGCCCGCAGGGAGGGACGGTTCGAGCTCGAGGGCCTCGACTTCCACCGCCGGGTCCGCGACGGCTACCTCGCGCTCGCCGCCACGTTTCCCGACAGGATCCGGGTCGTCCCCGCCTCCGGCCCCGCGGAGGAGGTGGGGGCCCGAGTGCTCGAGGCCGTGCGCGACCTCTTCCCCCACCTGGACGACGAAAGCGGAGAGGTCTCGTGAGCCTCCGCGACATCCTGGGTCACCACAAAGCCCTCGCGCTGCTGCGGGGAGCGCTCGCATCGGGCCGCCTGCCCCACGCGCTTCTGTTCCACGGTCCCGAGGGCGTGGGGAAGGCCACGGTGGCGCGGCGCCTCGCGATGGCCCTCCTCTGCGAGGCGGGAGGGAGCGAGGGATGCGGCCGCTGCGCGGCCTGTGTGCGCGTGGAGCGCGGGCTGCACCCGGGCTTCCTCGTGGTGGGGCGGCTGCCGCCGAAGCGATCCGCGACCGGGCTCGCCGCCCCGGACACCGTGGAGGACGGCGAGATCGCCGAAGCGGGAGAGGAGGCCGCGGCCCTGCGGAAGGACATCCTGGTCGGGCAGATCCGGGAGATGAGCGAGCACGCCGCGTTCGCCCCGCGGGAAGGCCGCCTCAGGCTGTTCGTGGTGGACCCCGCGGACCGGATGAACGCCGCGGCCCAGAACGCGCTGCTCAAGACGCTCGAGGAGCCTGCGGGCCGCAGCGTGTTCGTCCTCGTCACCGCGCGGCCCCGGCTGCTGCTCCCGACGATCCGGTCCCGCTGCGTCGCGGTCGCCTTCGCGCCGCTGCGAGAGGAGGAGCTGGCCGAGGGGCTCGTCCGGCGCGGGATGCCGGCGGAGGAGGCGCAGGTGCGCGCCGAGCTGTCGGGAGGCCGGCCCGGCCTCGCGCTACGGCTCGACGTCGGCGCGGTCCTCGAGCGGCGG
>JBBIHW010000176.1:0-6844 GCA_037446795.1 Acidobacteriota bacterium | reverse complement strand
GAACTCACTGTCTCTCAAACAGTTGCCTTCGCCCCTCAGGGGAACTTTGGTCTAGCCGGCGGCCCGGACGGTTGACGCGAGAATCGGAAGGACCGCGCAGAGGGGGCCCGGGCCCCGGCCCTGGCCGGGGTGGCAGCAGGCTCTCCATGAACCCTTCGGACCGGCCTGGCGCCGGCGGCCTGACCCTTCCTCCGGGCCGGGAAGCGCGGTAGGCTAGCGAGCGGGCGGCCCCGCCCGGCGCCGTTCCGAGCGCGGTCGGGCCCATCGTGCGGGAGGCTGCCATGCGGCTGCTCGTGATCGCGATGACGTTGCTGCTGTTCATCGGGATCCTCACGTTCACGATGACCAACCTCGACACACGGGTGGGGATCACGCTCATGAAGACCGTCTACCCGGACGTCCGCCTCATCGCGATCGTGTTCATGGCGATCCTCACCGGGATCGTCTACGCGAGCGTCATCGGCGTGGCCGAGGGGGTGAGCCTGCGGCTCTCGAACCGGCGGCTGCAGCGGGAGATCCGCCGGCTCGAGGCGGAGCTGAGCTTCTACAGGGGGCGGCCTGCAGGCACCCCGGTCGAGCCGGACGTTCCCGGCGAGCCCGTCGTCGAGCAGCAGCCGGCGGGCACGGCCGCGGAAGAGCAGGAGCCCGCCGTGCGCCCCCTCGCGAGCGCGCCCGTCTACACAGAGGACGAGGGGCTGGCCGGCGATCCCGGCGACGACGCGTACTCGGGAAGGCGGGCGGTCTGACCGGACGCGGCTAGGCCGAAGCCGTCGCGGGGCGATCGAGCGAGCGCAGCCGCTCCCGCAGCGCCTGGGCCCGTGCCTCGCCCACCAGCGCGCCGAGCCTCTCGACCTCCTCCTCGATGATCCGATCGAGGACCTCGCCCGCGTCGGCCACTTGTCGGTCCACGAGAGCGCGCCGCAAATGCCGCTCCTCCCACGTGCCGTCGGACAGGAGCTCCACGGAGGACAGCAGGTCGCCGATCTCGCAGGCGAGGGCGCTGCGGCAGGAGCGGACGAAGTTGCCGGCGCCGGCCCCGACCTCGCTGCGGATGACCCGGTAGACCGCCCGGTGCTTCTCGTTGAAGCGGGCGATGTCCCGGTCGAGCTCCGGGGGCGGCTGCCAGTCCTCCCGGGCGGGCCGTTGCTCCGCTTCCTCCACTCGACCCTCGGGGGGCGGCATCCCCGTCTCCACGTGGGCGGAAACAGCCTCCCCGGCCACGATGGCCTCGATCTCGGCGCGCGGGGTCGCCACGGTCGCATCGGGGGAGTCCGCGATCGGCCCCGCGAGCTCCGGGGCGACCGCCGGGGGCGGCTCCTCGAATCCCAACGCGAATCCCTGTGCGTCTCGCCCCGGTTCGAAGCCTTCGGTCTCGGAGCACGCCGCGGGAGCGGTGGCGGCCGGCTCCTCCTCGCTGCCCTCGGCCGGCGCGGGGGCCGTCGGCTCCTCCCACGCCACCGCCGTGGCCGGTCGGTCGAGCGCAAGCTGCAGGACCGGCGGCTCGGCGGCCGGCGCGGCCTCCACCGGTCCGCCGACCGGCTCGGTCCTCGGCTCGGGGACTGTGGGAACGCTCTCCTGCTCGAGGACGAGCGGCTCCGACGGCCGGGCCAGGGTGCTCTCGCGCACCGCACCGAGCAGCTTCAGGGCCCACAGGAGCTGGTAGACCCTGAAGCCCCCCATTCTCGCGGCGCGGCAGACCTCGCGGATCGGTGCCGCCTCCCGGAGGCTCGAGACGACCTCCCACTCCTCGCCGCCGATGTCCATGCGGTCCAGGATCGAGAGGTAGTGCGGCGTGAGCTCGAGCACCGTGTCCGGATCGCCCACCGCGGCGCGCGCGCGCGCGACGCTGCGGATGCGCCGGATCCCCCCGGCCACGAGCTGCTCGAGCGGAAGGTCGAGCGTGATGTCCTCGTCGGTCGGGAGCTCTCCGGGGTGGAAGGCCCAGTCCCCTTCCTCCCAGAGAAAGGTCGTGTGGACGATCTCCAGCAGGTGTTCCCGGACCGCGGCCGCGAGCTCGGCCTCGCCGAGCACGCCCATGTCCCGGAGCAGCGCGCCAGGCCGCTTCTTGGTGAGGAGCTGCCGCGCGACCTGCTCCCGATCCCGCACCGAGATGACGCCGCGGCGGAGCAGGTAGGCCACCAAGCCGTCGTCGAGGCTGTCGCTCGTCGCGAAGACGCAGCGTCCGTCCCTCAGGTGGAACGTCCGCTCCCTCGCGCCCTGGCATACGTGGAGGAGCCCGGTCCGCCCGGCCCGGCAAACCGACACGAGAAGCTCGGGAAACCCCTCGCGACCGAGCCGCCCCTCGAGAGGTTCCGTCCCGCGGGCCGAGGCGGGGTGTCCCGCTTCCTCGACGATCCCGGTGACCTTGAACGCCCACAGCGTCTGGTACGTTTCGAAGTTGGAAAGGAAGACCTCGCGGCACAGCGTCTCCACCGTGGCCCCCTCTCCCTCGAGCCGGTCCAGCAGTGCGCGCTCGCCGTCGTGCAGGTTCATCCATTGCAGCCTCTCCCGCGACCCGGGCCGGAGGCGGTAGACGGTGCGCGGCCCGCCCACGCTCGCGCGCACCCGCGAGAAGGACCCGACGCGGCGGATGCCCTCCCGGAGCAGCTCGTCCGTGCGCATCCCGAGCGTGATGACCTCCTCCGACGGCAGGGGTCCCTCGTCGAAGCCGTACTCGCCCTCCTGCCACGCAAAAAGATCGAGCACGATCTCCCGCACCTGGGCGAGGACGCTGCGCACGAGGTCCTGGGGCGCGAGATGGCCCGCCTCGACGAGCAGCGTGCCGATCCTCTTGCCCGTACCGAGCTGCGCGGCGGCGGCGTCGAGCTGGTCGAGAGAGATCCTTCCTTCCCGGAGCAGGCACTCGCCGAGCCGGTCGTCGGGATCGCTCGACGAGGCGAAGACGATCCTCCCCTCCTGCACGTAGACCCGCTTGCTCACGGGCCCTCTCCGAAGGCTCAGCACCCCGGTGGCGCCGGCCGAGCAGATCCCCCACAGGAGGTCCGGGACGCTGACCCCCTCGAGGCGGCCGCGGCGCAGGCTGCGGAGAGGATCGTCGGCTGCCATGGCTTCCATGGATGGGCCTCGTGTCCGGCCGGGCGCCTCCGGGCAGGCGCAGCCCCTCGGGACCCTGCCTTCGCTCAGCGTTCGGTTCTCAAAGTTAGGCCGCAGGCGAATCCAGTCAAGCGGTGCCCCTTCATGTCTTTATGCCGAGCCGAGTCGAGAGCTCGCGCGGGCTGAGGGTGGCCGTTCCGACCTTCCCCACCACGATCCCGGCCGCGGTGTTGGCCAGCACCGCCGCCTCGTGCAGGCTCGCCCCGGCCGCGACCCCCAGGGCGAGGACCGCGGCCACGGTGTCCCCGGCCCCGGTCACGTCGAACACCTCCCGCGCCGCCGTCGGGATCCAGTGGGGCTCCCGATCCCGCTCGAGGAGCAGCATCCCCTGTGGACCGCGCGTCACGAGGACCGACTGGACGTCGAGCTTCTCGAGGACGGTGCGGGCCGCATCGAGGCAGTCCCCGTCGGTCCGGATCTCGGTTCCCGCCAGGCTTGCGGCCTCGCGCTGGTTCGGAGTGACGACCGTGGCCGGCTCGTAGTGGACGAAGTTGCGCGGCTTCGGATCCACCACGACCGGCACACCGGCCCGCCTCGCGCGCGGCAGCACCGCTCGCAGCAGCTCCGGCCCGATGACGCCCTTGTCGTAGTCGGAGATCACGACGGCGTCCGTCCGCGGCAGGGCGTCGAGAACGAGCGCCTCGAGCTGCGCCCGCGTCCGCTCGCCGACGGGCTGCTCCGACTCCCGGTCCACGCGCACGACCTGCTGGGACCGCGCGATCACGCGCGTCTTGAGGGGGGTGGCGCGGGAGGCCTCCGGGACGAGCAACGGCTCGATCCCCTCGGACTCGACGAGCGCCCGCAGCACGGCAGCCGCCTCGTCGGCCCCCACCGCGGTGGCGAGGTACGCCTTCGCACCGAGCCTCGCGAGGTTGGCCGCCACGTTCGCCGCACCGCCCGGCCGGTCCGACTCCCGCTCGACCCGGACGACCGGGACCGGCGCCTCCGGGGAGATCCGGTGGACCTCGCCCCAGACGAACCGGTCCACCATCGCGTCACCGACCACGAGGACCCGGCGACCGCCGAACGACTCGATCACGCCCCGGGCGCGGTCGGCAGCGACGAAGCTCAACGCGGCTTCTCGGCCCGCCGGGAGGCCTCCTCGACGAGCATGACCGGAATACCGTCGCGCACGGGGTAGAGGAGACCGCACTGGAGGCACTCGATCCCCTGCTCGCCGTCCGTCGGGCGAACCGGCCCGTGGCAGTCGGGACAGATCAGGATCTCGAGGAGTCGAGGATCGAGCATGGCCGAGGCCTCCGCGGGGCGCGGTGGCCCTGTATACACCCGCCGGACAAACGCTGTCAAAGAACGGAGCAGGCTATACTCGAAACGTGCTCGAGCTTCCTCGAAGCGTCGTCGGGAGGATCGAACGCGGCGGCGAGGCGATGCGCATCCTCGTCGTCAGGTTCGGAGCCCTCGGCGACATCCTGCGCACGTTGCCCGCGGTGCGGCTGCTGCGGCGCGGGCTGCCGGGAGCGACGATTCACTGGCTCGCGGGAGAACCCTGGGCGGCGCTCCTCGAGGGGCACCCCGACCTCGACGGCGTGGTCCCGTTCCCGAGAGCGATCCTCGCCCGGAGCGGCCTCTCGCCGCGGGCGATCTCCCGCCGCATCGGAGGGGCGTTTGGCCGCATCCGGGCCGTGCGCGCCGAGCTCGTCCTCGACTTCCACGGCGACCTCAAGAGCGGCGTGGCGGGCCTGTTGTCGGGTGCCCCGGTCCGAGTCGGCTTCTCCGGCCCGCAGCAGCGGGAGGGAAACCGCCTGTTCACGACGCACCGCGCGCCCCCTCTGCCCCGCCGCACGAGCCGGATCGAGCGGAACCTCCATCTCGTCCGGGCTCTCGGGCTCGACGGGGGCGCGCTCCCGGACGCCGGCCTCCCGCTGTCCGAGTCGGACGCCGGCGCGGCGCGGGAGATCGTCCGCTGCCTCGCCGGCGACGGCCGGCCTTACGCGGTGCTGTCCGCGGGGGCGAGCCGCAAGCAGTCCTACAAGAAGCCGCCGCCGACGCTTCTCGCAGCGGCAGCGCAGGCGGTCGCCCGGCGCGACATCGCCGCGATCGTGGTTCACGGTCCGGGCGAGCGGGAGGACGGCCTGGCCGTCGCACGCGAGGCCCGGGGCGCCGCCCGCCTCGCTCCGCTGGTGGAGCTGCGACCCCTCGCGGCCCTCTTGCGCGGCGCCGAGGTGTTCGTCGGCGGCGATTCGGGACCGATGCACCTCGCGTGCGCGGTGGGTTGCCCCGTCGTGGCCCTGTACGGTCCGACCGATCCGGTCGTCAACTCGCCGTGGGGCGTCCCCTCGGTGGTCGTGAGCCCGCCCGGGCGAACCTACAGCGGGATGAAGCGTCGCGACCGGCGTGCGGGAGGGTTCGAGGGGATCGAGCCCGCCCAGGTGGAGGCCGCGCTCGAGCGGCTGCTCTCCTCCACGCAGCGCCGCCGCGCCGGGTCCCTGCCAGCCGGCTGACCGGAGATGGGCGAGGCCTCCCCTCGGCGCGTGCCGCGGTTCGCCTGGCTCGCCGCCTACGGAGTCGCGATGGGCTTCCTCGAGGCGGCCGTCGTCGTCTATCTGCGCCAGCAGTTCTATCCCGCCGGGTTTCGCTTCCCCCTCGTCCAGGTTCCCGTCAGGATCGCTCTCACGGAAGCCGGCCGCGAGGTCGCGACGATCGTCATGCTGTGGAGCGTGGCGGCCCTCGCGGGCCGCGAGCCGACCGATCGCTTCTTCGTGTTCGCGTTCCTGTTCGGCGTGTGGGACCTCGTCTACTACGCCGCGCTCTACCTGCTCCTGGGTTGGCCCCCGTCGCTTCTGGCGTGGGACGTGCTCTTCCTGATCCCGGTGCCCTGGATGGCTCCGGTGCTCTGTCCCGTCCTCGTGAGCGCTCTGCTCGTGGGCGGCTTCGTCCTCCACGAGCGCACCGCGAGACGCGGCGGCCGGATCGCCCTCACGCGCGGGGAGTGGGCCGCGGCGAGCGTGGGCGCCCTAGCCGTCGTGGTCTCGCTGTGCTGGCGATGGAAGGACGGAATGGTGGAGGCTCGACCGGGACCCTTCCCGTGGTGGCTGTTCGGAGCGGGCCTCGCCGTCGCCCTGGCTCCGTTCGTGCGCGCCTTGCGACGGTGAGCCGGGGCCGGCCGCATAGATCGCCTCCCAGTCCTCCATGGGCGGAACGGACGGCGGACGCGCGCCAGGGAACTGCCTGTCGAGAGAGCGGGCGAGGCGGTCGAGCGCGGCGCGGCGGGAGCGGGGCCGGACCGGGCCGGGCTCGAGCCGCGCCCGATCGAGGTCCACGAAGAAGACCTCGAGCCCGCCCGGGATCCGCCGGCGCACGAGCAGGTTTCCGAGATTGAGGTCGGGGTGGTGGAGCCCCGCGTCGTGAGCCCTGCGGATCGCCCGGAGGACTTCCGCGAAGTCGCCGGGCGCGGGCGAGCCGCCGAGCCAGGCTCGCAGGTCCATCGCTCCTTCCATCTCCTCCGTCCCGAGCCACGCGCGATAGAAGAACGGAGGGCCTTCGACGAGGAGCATCGCCACGGCCCGGGCCGCCGGGATGCCCCGCCGGAGGGCCTCGGACGGCGTCGCCAGATTCGCCCGGAGCCTCGAGACCCGGAGATGGCGCCCGAACCAGACTGGGCCCGCGAGCCCTCCGCGAAGCATCCTCTTGAGCAGGACCTTGCGCCCGTCGGCGAGCACCGCGCGCGCGACCGGGCCCCGGCCCGCGAACGGCGGCGCCGACGCCAGAG
>JBBIHW010000175.1:0-6882 GCA_037446795.1 Acidobacteriota bacterium | reverse complement strand
GCGCTCCTGGTCGCGTCGCTCGCCGGAGGGGCGGCCCGCAGCCTCCTCGGCACCTCCGCGGTCCTCGCCCTCTATGCCTGGATGGGGGGAATCCCCAAGGAGGCGACTTCCGGGACCTTCTCCGGGATGCTGGCGCTGCTGCCCTTGCTGTACGGGATGGCCGCCTACGTCGCGGAAGTCGGCGCGGCCCTGCGCGAGCAGCTTCCGGAGGACCTGCGGGCGCGGCGCGAGAGCCGCGAGCTGCGCTCCCTGCTCGAGATCACCGAGGCCGTGACGAGCACGCTCGAGCTGAGGCGCGTGATGGGCCGCATCGTCACCCGGGTCGGAGAGACGGTCCGTGCGGAGCGCTGCTCGATCCACCTGGTGGACGCGGCCCGGCGCAAGTGCTTCGTGCTCGCCTCGCGCGAGGATCCGGACGTGGACATGCTCGAGGTGGACCTCGCCAAGTACCCCGAGCTGCGGCAGGCCATCGAGACGCGCGAGCCCATCGTGGTGGAGGACGTCGCGCGCGACCCGCTGGTGGCGCCGGTGCGGGACGTCCTGCTCGAGCAGGGATACCGGTCGCTTGTGGTCGTCCCGATGGTGTTCGGCAAGGAGGTCCTGGGGACGCTGTTCCTGCGGGCGAGCCGGAGCAGGCCGTTCTCCGCCGCGGAGATCCGCTTCTGCCGCGTGGCTGCAGCGGCTTCGGCCAACGCCCTCAAGAACGCGCTCCTGTACCGGGAGGTGCAGCTCGAGGCCGCGCGGCACCGCGCGACGGGCGAGAAGCTGCGGCGCGTGCTCGACGGCAGCCCCGACATGATCGTGGCCACGGACCCCGAGGGCGCCATCACGGAGTTCAACGCGGGAGCGGAGCGGCTGACCGGGATCCCGGCCGACCAGGCCAGAGGAAGGCTCCTGTCCGATCTGCTCGGCGAGGATCTCGAGGGCGGCCTCGCGTCCGGGGCGACGGCTGCCGACCTCGTCTTGAGACAACCCGACGGGCGCGAGGTCGAGATCAGCCTGGTGAGCGCCCCCCTCGAGGGCGCCGATGGGGCCTCGGCGGGCCGGGTCTGGATCGGCCGGGACGTGACCCGGCTGCGGCGCGTGGAGAAGACCCTCGCCCAGAGCGAGCGGCTTTCGAGCCTGGGCGAGGTCGTCGCCGGTGTGGCGCACGAGCTGAACAACCCGCTGTCCGCCGTCCTCGGCTACGCGCAGCTGTGCCTGTCCGATCCGCGCTCTCCCGCGCACGCCCGCGACCTCGAGCGAATCGTCGAGTCGGCGCGCCGGTGCCAGAGAATCGTCCAGAACCTCCTGTCCTTCAGCCGCCAGCACCCTCCCGAGAAGAAGCGGCAGAACCTGAACGCCTGCGTCGCCCGGATCTTCGACCTCAAGGGGTACCACCTGCGCTCGTGCGGCATCGAGGTGGTCCTCGACCTCGAACCGTCCCTGCCCGAGATCTCCTTCGACGCGCACCAGATGGAACAGGTGCTCCTGAACCTCGTGAACAACGCCGAGCAGGCCATCGCCGGGACGGGCAAGCGCGGGCGCATCACGGTGCGCACGCGCGCCACGCACAACGAGGTCGCCATCGAGGTCGAGGACGACGGTCCCGGCGTCGCCCCGGCCCTGCGGCACCGCATCTTCGATCCGTTCTTCACGACGAAGATGCCGGGGCAGGGGACGGGGCTCGGGCTCTCGGTCTCCTACGGCATCGTGCGGGAGCACGGAGGGCGGCTCGAGCTGAGGGATCCGCCTGGCCGGGGCGCCTGCTTCGTCGTGAGCCTGCCGCGCGCCGCCGGGGAAGGGGTCGAGGCGGCGGCCGTCTCCCTCGCGTCGGCCGCCGGCTCGGCGCCGCTTCGAGGCCGCAGGATCCTGGTCGCCGACGACGAGCCCCATCTCCTCGAGCTGTTCTCGCGGGTGCTGGAGCGGGACGGGGCCGAGGTCACCGTGGCGCGGGACGGCGAGGAGGCCTGGGAGAAGCTCCAGCAGTCGGATTTCGACCTGATCGTGGCCGACGTCCGCATGCCCGCCCTCGACGGCCGCGCCCTCTACGAGCGGGTCGTCAGCGAGCGGCCGGAGATGATCCGCCGGTTCGTGTTCAGCACGGGCGACCTCGTCCGCCCGGACACCCTGCGGTTCCTCGAGTCGCTCCGGAGCCCGGTGCTCGCCAAGCCCCTCGACGCCGACGGAATTCGCCGCGTCCTGTCCCAGGCCCTCGCCCGCAGGTAGCCCCGGCTTCGCGGTAGTACAATCCGGTTCCGTGGAGCGCACGGGACCCACACCCCAGCCGGCCGAGGCTCCCCGCTTCGAGGACTACCCGCTCACCCGCGTCGAGTACATCACGGTCATGGTCCACTTCTACCGGGGCGAGATCTACCGCTCGACCGTGTGGCGGCAGCGGCTCGACGCCACGACGAACTGGGCCGTTCTGACCACCGCCGGCATGCTCTCCATCGCCTTCAGCTCCCCCGAGGTTCCCCACATCCTCGTGCTCCTCTCGAGCCTCGTGGTGCTCGCCTACCTGGGCATCGAGGCCCGCCGCTACCGGTACTTCTCCGTGTACAACGCGCGGGTGCGCATGATCGAGGAGAACTTCCTCATCCCGATCATCACGCGGCGGCTCGAGTCCCCGATGGCCTACTGGCGCGACCTGATGGCGAAGGATCTCGACCTGCCCAAGTACAAGACGACGGTCCTCCAGGCCCTCGGCTTCCGGCTCCGCCGCAACTACATCTGGATCTTCCTGATCCTGCTGGGCGGCTGGCTCGTCAAGCTGACCGTTCACCCGCAGCTCGCCGAGTCCTGGCGGGATGTGTGGAGGCGCATGGAGGTCGGCCACGTGCCCCCCGAGCTCGTCCTCGCGATCACCCTCTCGTTCTACGTCGCCCTGGCCCTCGCGGTCTGGCGCGGACGGCACGTGAAGGTCGCCGAGCCGGAGGAGGAGATCCGGGGTCTCGAGCGGAACCTGGACCAGTGGAAGCTGTAGGCTAGGACGTCACCCCGGCGACGGTCGTCACCCCGGCGACGGTCGTCACCCCGGCGAAAGCCGGGGTCCAGGATCGTGACGTCTGGATTCCGGCTTCCGCCGGAATGACGGGGGCGGAGGCCGTCGGGCCGTCACGGATCGTCGTCCTCGCACGGAGCGAGGCGAGACGGGTCCGGCGCGAGGGCCGCCACCGCCTGGCGCAGCCTGCGCGTGAGCGCGCGGGCCTCGTCGGGGGGGACGGCTTGCGCACCATGGACCGCCCCCGGCTCCAGTGGCTCTCCGACGCGCACCCGCACGGCACGAGGTCGGATCCAGCGGGCGTGGCGGGGAAGTGCCTCGTACGTACCGGCGATCCATGCCGGGACGAGCGGCGCCCCGTGCCTCAGAGCGAGCACGGCGGCACCGGTCCGGAACGGGCCGAGCCGCCCGTCCCGGGAGATGCGCCCCTCCGGGAAGATGCCCACCACCCCGCTTCGGTCGAGGATCGCACCGGCCTTCGCGAGGGCGCCGGAGCCGGTGGAAGCGGCGCCGATCGGGATCGCCTCGAAGGCCCGATAGAGCCACCGCAGCCGCCGGTCTTCGTAGAACTCGGCGGACATCATGAAGTGGATCGGCCGCCACGTCACCGCGTGCAGCGCGACCGGGTCGAGCAACGACGAGTGGTTCGCGCAGAGAACCGCCGGGCCGTGCCGCGGGACGTTCCGGCGGCCCTCGATCCGGAGGCGGAAGAGGGGGCCGCCCACGAGGTGTCCGACGAGCTTCGAGACATACAGCAGCGCGCGGTGGGTCGGGCTCGCCATCGGCGAGAGGGACGGAAGAAGCGGTGGCTCAGGCGGCGGGGCGCGGGCTCTCTCGCGCCCCGCCCTACCGTCTCAGGCCTCGGTCCCGGGCCACGGCGGCGTCTTCCCCACCGTCGGGGCCGGGCGGGTTTCCTCGGGGCGGATCGGGGAGTCCGTCGGCATCGCCACGGGCATTTCCGGACCGGGTCGGACCGAAGGGGTCATCTTCTCGCGGGGAGCGGGTCGGGCCGCCGGCTTCCTG
Source organism: Acidobacteriota bacterium (assembly GCA_037446795.1). Taxonomy (GTDB): domain Bacteria; phylum Acidobacteriota; class Polarisedimenticolia; order Polarisedimenticolales; family JBBIHW01; genus JBBIHW01. Next base: position 2,876 of record JBBIHW010000175.1, on the reverse strand, counting down.
GCAGCAGGGGTCCTCGCCGCGGCCTTCTTGGCCGCGACCTTCTTCGGAGCCCGCGTCTTCGCCCTCGCCGCCTTCGGCTTGGGCTTGGCCTTCGCGCGCGCGGCTTTCCTGACCGCGCCCCGCTTGGGCGCCTTGCGGGAAGCTCTCCTTCCCGCCTTTTTCTTCGGTGCCGCCCTCCTCTTGCTGCCTGCTCTTGCCATCGCCTGTCCTCCTTGGGAACGCCGCGGGTCCCATGGCCCGAGGCGCGGGGATTATAGCCCCGTCGCCGCTCGGAAACGGTCCCGGGAACGAGGGGATTCTGCCCTGGGTCGTGCGCCTCGGCCCCGGCTTTCGCCGGGGGCCAGACTAGCTAGCGCACGGCCCGCGCTGCGTAGCGGCGCTGGAGGGCGGGGACGAGATACTCCCGGAGAGCCTCCGCCAGGCCGTGTCGCGGATCGTGGCCCCAGTCCCGGCGTGCGCGGCTGTCGTCCACGTCCGCGGGCCAGGTGTCCACGATCGCTTGCCGCTCGGGTACCGGCTCGAACGTGACGCGGCAGTCCGGGTAGTGCTCGAGCAGTGCGCGTCTCAACTCCCCCGCCGTCGGACTGAAGGCCCGGACGTTGTACGAGCGCCGCGTGAGGCTCGAGGCCGGGGCCTCGGCCAGCCGCAGCAGCGCCTCGATCGCGTCGGGCATCGTCATGAAAGGCAGCCGGGCGTCCTCCCGCACGAAGCAGGAGTACGGCCGGCCCTGCGCCGCGGCGTGGATCATCTCGGGCGCGTAGTCGCTGGTGCCCCCGGTCGGCAGGGTCTCCGCGCTGATCAGCCCCGGAAAGCGGATCGCCCGGAAGTCGAGGCCGGGTCGCCCCTCGCGCGCCGCCCTGTGGCTGAAGTACGCTCCGACGTGCTCCACATAGAGCTTGGTGCAGCCGTAGATCCCGGCCGGCGTGTTCCACTCCTCCTCGCGCACCGCACCCGCGCGAGCCTTCGCCTCCGCCCCGGGCAGCCCGTAGACGGCGATGCTGCTCGGGAAGAGGAACCGCACGTCGCGCCCTTCGACCGCCGCCAGTTCGCGGGCGAGCCGGAACAGGAACATGGTCCCGTTGACGTTGACCTCGTGGGCGAGGTCCGGCTTGCGCTCGGCCGTGGCCGACAGCGCCGCGGCCAGGTGGAAGACGGCCCGGGGCCGGTGCGCCCGGATCAGGCTCGACACGGCGGCCTCGTCGAGCAGGCTGGCCTGGACGGCTTCGCGACAGTGCTGTCGGAGCGGGGGATCGAGCGGCAGGAGGTCGAGGGCGACGATCTCGTGGCCGCGCTCGCGGAGGGCCGGGAGCAACCCGTGCCCCATCTCGCCCGAGGCTCCCGTCACGAGCGCGACCGACGTTTCCATCCCGAGCCCCTCCCGGCGGCGCCAAGGATACCAGCCCACCGCGGCCCCGGCACTCGCCGCGCGCGGCGGCGGGGGACCGACGAGGTCCGCTCCTAGCTAGAGCAGGAGGACGCCGGTCCCCACGATCCGGTCCTGCCGCAGGCGGACGAGCGCTTCGTTGGCCTCCTCGAGCGGGAACGTGGTCGTCTCGGGCCGGATGGGGATCCTGGCGGCCTCGTCGAGCAGCTGCCTGCCGTCCTCCCGCGTGTTCGCCTCGACCGAGCGGAGGTTCTTCTCGTGAAAGAGGCAGCTCGCGTAGTCCATCGCCGGGAGGTCGGTCATGTAGATTCCGGCCAGGGCCACGGTGCCCCCCCTGCGGACGGCGCGCAGCGCAGCCGGCACGACCTCGCCCGCGGGCGCGAACACGACGGCGCCGTCGAGGGCGGCGGGGGGCGGATCGAACGTCTCGCCGGCCCAGACGGCCCCCATGCGCAGGGCGAGCTTGCGGTGCTCCTCTCCCCGGGTAGCGACGAAGACCTCGCAGCCGCGGTGGCGGGCGATCTGGAGGACGACGTGGGCGGAGGAGCCGAAGCCATAGAGGCCGAGCCGACCGCCCGGAGGGACCTCGCTCCTGCGAAGAGCGCGGTAGCCGATGATGCCGGCGCACAGCAGCGGGGCGGCGTCGGCATCCGAGAAGGCCTCCGGGATGCGGTACGCGAAGTGCTCGGGCACGACGGCAAGCTCCGCGTACCCGCCGTCGGCGTCCCAGCCCGTGTATCGGGATCCGGCGCAGAGGTTCTCGAAGCCGCCGCGGCAGAAGCTGCACGCGCCGCAGGTCCACCGCAGCCATGCGATGCCCACGCGCTCGCCCCGCCGCAGCCGCCTGCAGCCGGGACCCAGCTCCTCGACGATCCCCACCGCCTGGTGTCCCGGGATCAGGGGCAGCCTTCGCGCCGGCAGGTCTCCCTCGATGACGTGGAGGTCCGTCCGGCAGATCGCGCACGCGCGCACGCGCACGAGCGCCTCTGCGGGTCCGGGGGTGGGGTCCGACACCTCGCCGATCTCGAGCGGCCGCTCGGCGATGGGAGCGTTGCGGCGCAGCAGCGCGGCCCTCATCGTCCGTACCCTCCGGCGTCGAGCGAGACCTTGCCCGCGAACCGCCGGTAGACGAGCCAGAAGTACACGGTGACGAGGACCATGCCGGGCATCCACCAGGCGAGGCCCACGCCGAGCCCGTAGGCGCCGGCCGCCGCAGCCGCCGCCGAGAGGCCGCGCTCGGGCTCGCCCACGGCGGGCAGGACGTAGGGATGCACGCCGGAGGCGGCGCTGGCCATCATGCCCAGCAGGTACGCGCTCGAGGCGAGGAAGGCGCCGACATCGCGCCGCCTTGTCGAGAGCGCCCGGGAGAGGAGAAGCCCGGCGACGGCCACGGCCGGGAAGGCCGCTCCCCACGGGCGGTCCGCGAGGTTGCGCGAGACGAGCGGCTGGATAACGAGGGTGAAGCCCGTGAGCACGGCCGTGAGCAGGAGCG
>JBBIHW010000174.1:0-6900 GCA_037446795.1 Acidobacteriota bacterium | reverse complement strand
GGTTCCCGCTCGATCCCGGCCTCGTGCGGAGGCTCCGGGAAGGCGCGCCGCGCCCGGGTGCGACCGACGGGGCGCGGTAGGCGGCAGGAGCCGCCCGCGAGAGGCGTTATCATTCCACGCGGGGTCTCGGTCGCAGCCATGCCCCTCGAGCTCTACCTCGTTCAGCACGGCAGGGCCAGGGCGGAGTCGGAGGACCCCGCGCGGAGCCTCACCGAGGAGGGACGCCAGGAAGTCGCCCGCGTCGCCGCTTTCCTCGAGGCGGCGGGGATCGCCCTCGACCGCATCGAGCACAGCGGGAAGCTGCGGGCGCGGCAGACTGCGGAGATCCTCGCCGCCCGCCTCGGCCCGCGGGAAGGACCGATGGAGGTTCCCGGGATCGCGCCCGACGACGATCCCGCACCGCTCGTCTCGAGGCTCGCGGAACAGACCGGGAGCCTCATGCTCGTCGGCCACCTCCCGCACCTGAGCCGGCTCGTGTCCCTGCTCGTCGTCGGCTCGCCGGGGACTCCGATCGTGCAGTTCCACATGGGAGGGGTCGTCCGGCTCGACCGGGAGCCGGAGGGTCGCTGGGCCGTGCGCTGGGCCCTGGCTCCCGAGATCGTGAGATGAGCCCCGGTCCCCCGGGCCCTACTCGAGATCCTCCGGCCCCGCGTCTCGCACGTCGAGGATCTTGACCTCGAAGTGCAAGGTCTCTCCGGCGAGCGGGTGGTTCCCGTCCACGGTGACCATTCCCTGCTCGACGCCGACGACGGTGACGACGCGCGGGCCCGAAGCGTCGGTCGTCTGGAAATGCTGGCCGACCTGGACCTGCCCGGCCCCCTCGAACCGCTCGATGGGCACGACCTCCAAGAGCGACTCGTCGCGCTCACCGTAGGCCTGGTCGGGGGGGACGTCCACGCGGAGTTCCTCCCCGGCCGACCGGCCTTCGAGGGCGGCCTCGAGGCCGGGGGGGATGCTGCCGGTCCCCTGGACGTAGCTGAACGGCCCCGAGGCGCGCGAGCTGTCGAGGACGAGCCCCTCGTCGTCGGTCAGCGTGTACTCGATCGTGACCCTCTTGTTCTTGGCGACCTGCATCTGGATCTCCCGGGGGCTTCGGACACGGCCCGCAAGGGTACTTCCCCCGGGGCGTCGGCGCCAATTCTTTTCTCGTCGCGGATCGGGTCCGCCACGGGCCCGCGGCGCGGGTACAATCTGCCCGTGGCGGAGCAGCGGCCGGGCGGGCTCGAGTTCGGCGACCCGGAGGCGGTGGACCTGTCCCTGGCCGATCGGGTGCGGGGGCTCGTCGGCTCCGAGATCCTGAAGATCGCCGCCGAGATCCGGGAGCGCGCCGCAGCCGGCGAGCCCGTCTGCAACCTGACCGTCGGAGATTTCGACCCGCGCCACTTCCCGATTCCGTCGGCGCTGCGCGAGGGCGTGGAGCGCGCCCTCGCGCGCGGCGAGACCAACTACCCGCCGTCGGACGGCGTGCTCGCGCTGCGGCGGGCGGTTTCCTCCTACACGGCGCGGGAGTGGGGCGTGCGGTATCCGGTCGAGTCGGTCCTGATCGCGAGCGGCGCGCGGCCGGTTCTCTACGCCGCCTACCGGTCCGTCCTGAACCCGGGGGACGAGGTCGTCTACTCGGTTCCATCGTGGAACAACAACCACTACACGTGGCTCGCTGCGGGCCGGGCCAAGGAGGTCCGGGCCCGCGCGGAGGACGGATTCCTGCCGACGCTCGAGGACCTGGCGCCGCACCTCGGCGGCGCGAGCCTCCTGGTCCTGAACACGCCGCTCAATCCCACCGGGACCGTCATGGATCCCGAACAGCTGCGCGCGATCGTTGCGGCGATGGTGGAGGAGAACGAACGGCGGCGCCGGCAGGGACGGCGGCACCTGTTCCTCCTGTTCGATCAGGTCTACGGTTCGCTGGTGTTCGGCGCGCACCGTCACGAGCACCCGGCGCGGCTCGTCCCCGCGGCTGCGCCGTGGGTGATCACCGTGGACGGGATCTCGAAGGCGCTGGCCGCGACGGGACTGCGGGTCGGCTGGGCGCTCGCAGCGCCGCCCGTCGCGGCCCGCATGCGGGATCTTCTCGGGCACGTGGGGGCGTGGGCGCCGAGGCCCGAGCAGGTGGCCCTCGCCGACTTCCTGCTCGACGAGGCCGCCCTCGGCGCCTTTCGGCGCGACATGGACCGGAGGATCCGGGAGCGCTTGGAGGCGCTCCACGCGGGGTTCGAGCGGCTGAAGGCCGAAGGATACCCGGTGGACTGCGTGAGCCCCCAGGGGGCGATCTACCTCTCGCTCCATCTCGACCTGGTCGGACGGACCCTCGATGGCCACCAGGTCCGCGACAACGAGGAGATCCGCAGACTCCTGCTCGAGAGAGCCGGCTTGGCGGTGGTTCCCTTCCAGGCCTTCGGCCTGAGGGAGGACACCGGCTGGTTTCGCCTCTCTGTCGGCGCGGTTTCCGTCGAAGAGATCGCGGCTGTCTTTCCCCGGCTCCGCCGGATGCTCGACGGGCTCGGGAAGCCCTCGGCGCGACGCGCTCCCTGAGGACGCGTCCGTCGAGCCAGCGAAGGGGCGGAGCCTCACCCGGCGCAAGCCGGGGTCCGGGCTAGCGAAGACTGGATTCCGGCTTTCGCCGGAATGACGGTTCGGCCACCGCGTCACCCGGCCTGTGCGTCACCCCGGCGCAAGCCGGGGTCCGGGCTAGCGAAGACTGGATTCCGGCTTTCGCCGGAATGACGGTTCGGCCACCCCCCGCCTCCCGGTCGGTCATCGCGGCGATCAGGGGCGAGAAGTGCCCGGCGAGCTCGGCGGGCACGATCCGCCGGAGCAGCGCACCCATGCTGTAGGTGTCGCAGAAGCCGCCGTCGGGGGGGCGTCCCTCGGCCCCGAGTCCCTCCGGCGTGAGCCAGGCCTCTCCCACCCGTTCGGCCCATCCGAAGTCGAGGAGCACGGGCAGGCCTTCCCGCACCCGCAGGTTCGCCAGGCGGATGTCGCGGTGGCGGATGCGGGCAGCCCGCAATCGCTCGAGGATCTCGAGGCAGCCTCGCGCGAAGGCCTCGAGGCGCTCCGGCGAAGACGCCAGCTCCCAGCGCGCGACGGCGAGGTCCTTCCCCTCGATCCACTCCAGCTCGATCTCGGAGTAGGTCTTCTCCCGCCGGGCCGAAAGCACCCGCGGAAATCGGGGTCCTTCGAGGGACCGAAGCAGCTCCGCCTCGTGCCAGGCGAGGTCGCCCGTCGTCCGCTTCACGACCCTGCCCGCCCGCTCCGACAGCGCCACGAGGCTCCAGTACCGCACGCCTCCGATCTCCGCGAGGCAGCGGCTCGCCAGGATCTCCCGCACCGACTCGGGAGGGGGCAGCTCGCCCCCGAGCGTGATCTCGTGAGGCGTCCTGTGGGCGGCGAACAGGATCCGCGTCGGGCTTACCTCGCCGAGTCTCTCGACCCGCGGGAAGTGCCGGTCGAGCGCGTCCTCGAACGCCTTTCTCTCGTAGGGCCCCCGAGCGATCGCGGGGTTCCAGTTGGTGTGGCGGAAGAACTGGACAGCGGGATCGTCCGGCTCGACCCACTCGACGATCAGCAACTGCCGGGTCAGGGAGGAGAGCTTGGCCACCACCGCGTCCAGGCTCCCGTAGGCCGCCGTGCAGGAGTAGAGCCAGTGGACGAGGGCGAAGGCCAGGACCATGTCGGCCGGCTCGTGCCAGTCCTGCACCTTCCCGTGAACGGTCCGGATGCGGTCGAGGCCGACTCTCTCCTGTGCGGCCCGGACCAGCCGCAGGTAGGTGTCGTCCATGTCCAGCGCGATGACCTCGGCCGCCTCCTGCTGGCGCGCCCAGAAGCTGAAGAACCCGCCGTTGGCTCCCAGGTCGAGCACGCTCTTGCCGCTGAGGATCTCCGGGCGAAAGTGCCTCTCCACCAGCGCCCGCTTGCGCTCGAGCGCGGGGTCCTCGGGGGAGGGGACGACCTCTTGCGGCGAAAGGCGGTACTCCTGGTAGCCGTGGATGACGAGCGGTGTCCCGAGCTCGATGCCCGCGGGCCGGGCGAACCGGTTCGGATCCTCCCACAACCGGACCGCCTCCCCGCCCTCCTCGCGCGGCGAGAAGTCGAGCGTCGGGGGGCCCGCCGCCTCCGGCAGCAGCTCGAGGTGCGGCTCGAGCCGGGGCAGGTTCCACTCGATGAAGGCCGCGAGCTTTCCGAAGTCTCGCCGGAGCTTGCCGAGCTTGTCGGGATCCACGTTCCGCGTGGCGCTCTCCCGGTGGATCGCGACCGCGTCGCCCGCGAGCACGTTGGTCCGGCCCGCGAGGATTGCGCGCAGGTTCAGCTCCACGTCCTCGAAGCACGACTCGTAGCCCTCGTTCAGGCCTCCCAGCGCCTCGTACAGCTCCCGCTCCATGAGGGCCAGGGCGAAGCTGTTCCCGGCCACGCCCCGCCGGACCCCCTCGGGATAGTTCCACAGGGAGCGGTGCCCGAAGTGATCGGCGAAGGCCGCGCGTCCGCCGCGAACGGCCACGCGAATCCCCGCGTGCTGGACGAGCCCGTCCGGGAAGTGCAGACGCGCCCCGACGATGCCGGGCCGCGGGGTCGTCTCGTGCGCATGCAGCAGGTGCGACAGGACGTCGTTCACCGCCTCCACGTCGTTGTTGTGGAAGAGCAGCAGGTCCTCCCGGACGAGCCGCCGCCGCAGGATCACGTCGTTGTGGATCGCGGCGAAGTTGTAGTAGCCCAGCTCGACGACCCGCACTCCAGGCAGCCTCCGGAGCTCCGCGAGCGAGGCGGCGCTCGAGCCCGTGTCGAGCACGTACACCTGGTACCGAATGCCTGCGGCCGTGCGGTTGCGGAGAGCGAGGACCGCGTTCCGGACCAGGTCCACGCCGTTCTTCGTGGGGATGAGGACCGCCACGGAGCGCCCCGCAGTCGTCCGCTTCGAGAAGTCGCGGAAGGGGAACAGGTCGGAGGGGGCGAGGGCGCACAGGGGCAGGTGCTCTCGGTACCGCTCGGCGAACGCCCTGCGGTAGCGCTCCCAATCCTCGCCGAAGGAGCCGGTGGAGCGGTGTTCGAGGTCCACCGCGTCGGTGACCGCCAGCTCGAGTCCGGCGAGCCGTGCCCGGATGGAAAGCTCCATGTCGTAGAAATGGAATCCGTCGAACAGCGTGTCGTTCAGCTCGAGCTGACGGACGGCTTCCGTGCGGGCGAACAGGAAGAACCCGTCGAGCGCTGCGGCGGGCAGCGGATCCTCGTGGGGCATGGCGAAGCGGGTGAGTCGGGTCTCCCCACCGGTCACGTGCCACACGTGGCCGCAGCTCACCTGCTCGTTGTACCAGTACCCGTTGTCCTGGAGGATCGAGGCGCCGGCGACGCCGAGCACGCTGTATCGGGGATGCCGGTCGAGCACCCGCGCGAGCGTTCGCGCCCAGCCCCGCGCCCTCCCGAACCCCACGTCGTCGTGGAGGAAGGCCAGGAACTTCCCGTCGGCGCGCCGCAGCGCGTCCCGGATCACCCGGCACAGCCCCTCGCGATTGCCGGCGTAGGCCAGGACGGACACCTGCCCGCGATCGAAGCCCGAGGTGGCGAGCGCCTCGCGGGCGAACGCCTCGGCTTCCGTTCTCCCCCGAGGGGTCGCGAAGGCGATCGTCAGCAGGGGCGAGCCCTTGCCTCGAGGATCGAGATCGCCGGCCACGGCCGCCTCTAGTGGCCCGGGGCCGCGCCGTGGGCGCCGGCCGCGGCCCGGTCGAGCAGAGAGCCGTAGAGCGACAGCAGGTCCCTGGCCGTGCGGGACACGTCGTAGCGGGATTCGGCGTAGGCCCGGGCTGCTCGCCCGATCCGCCGCCGCAGCTCCGGGTCCTCGACCAGCCGCAGGAGCTTCTTGTAGAAGTCGTACGGGTTCGCAGCCAGGAACCCGGTCACCCCGTCCTCGATCTCCAGGTACGGCTCCGCGCGACTGGCGACCACGGGGATCTCGAGGGCGGCGTACTCGAGGAACTTCACGTTGCTCTTGCACCGGTTGAACCGGAGCTGCGGGACGAGGGGCGCGACGGCGATGTCGAGCCTGAGGTTGGCGAGGGCCCGAGGGTAGCGCGGCGCGTCGGGAAACCACGGGTAGACGTCGAGCCTCCGCGCCAGCTCGACGTCCTTCGGGGACGGGCTCGCTGCGAGCCGGTGCTTCCACCCCGCGTCGTATCCCATCAGGACGAGCTCCGCGTCGGGGCGCTCCTCGAGGACGCGGAAGAGCGCGTATTGCGCCTCGGCGAGGTCCTTCGCGTGCGTGGTGGACCCCGCCCAGCCGATTCGGAGCGTGCCGGAGGCGTTTTCCTTGCGCTGCCACTGAGAGAAGTCGAGGGCGTTGGGCACGACCGTGAAGTCCCGGCCGGTCAGCTCCCTGTAGGCCTCCCCGAGGGGGCGGGTGGGGACCACGAGGTGATCGCACGCTCGGATCCACTCCCGCACGCCGGCCAGGGCGCGGCAGCCGCGCGGGTAGTGCGCGTACTGCGTGGACCACTCCGGGATCTCCTCGAGCAGGTCGTCAATGTCGTACAGCTGCACCTTCCCCAGCCGGCGCGCCAGCTCCCGGAACGGCACGAGCTCGTCCCGATGCTGGCGCTGCCAGACGATGACGTCGGCCCAGCGGACGTGGCGGTCTCCATCGAGGAACGGGGAGGCCACGACCTCGACCCCGGGCAGCCTGGACAGCGCGATCCCGGGCAGGTAGGTGCGGTAGTAAGCGCACCCTTCGGTGTCGGCCTGGACGAAGTAGATCTTCAAGGCGCCGCTTCGGCCGGCAGGACCGCGCGGAGGCCGAAGGCCAGCCGCTCGAGCAGGTCGGGGCGGCCCGCGCGCGCGAGCCTCTCGAGGATGCGGCGCGCGGAGATCGAGGCCTCGGGCCCTGCTGTCCGAAGCAGCGGGGCCGCGCCCGCGGCG
>JBBIHW010000173.1:0-6935 GCA_037446795.1 Acidobacteriota bacterium | reverse complement strand
TGGGTAGCCCCACGGTTTCCTTGGACACTCGATTGGGGGATGATCTCCCCCGCAGGAGGTGTCCATGGGAAGGAGAAGGGTCCGTCGGTCTTCGCCTGCAACGGAGGGAGGCCGTAGGCCGAGCGTAGTTGCAGGCGTGCGCGCGTTCGACCAGGGGCGGTGGAGCTCCCGGCGCAAGATGGAAGTCGTCCTCAGGCTGCTCAAGGGCGAGGACATCGAGTTCGTCTCCCGCCAGCTCAAGGTGACCGCGGCGCGGCTGGCCCAGTGGCGGGAGGCGTTCCTCGCCGCGGGCATGGCCGGGCTGCAGAGCCGGGAGCCCGATGATCGGGACCTGGAGGTCCGCCGCCTGAAGGCGAAGATCGGCGACCTGACGATGGACAACGAGTTGCTGTTGGAGAAGATCCACGAGCTGGAGAGGTCCAACCCCCCGGCATGGCGGAGGTCGAGCAGATGAGCCGGACCGTCTCGCCCTCCGCCGATCGTCCGTACGGTCTGGCCCGGGTGTGCCGGGTGTGGGAGGTGGCGCGCTCGACGGTGTACGCCGCCCGCGGGGGTCCGCGGCCGGCCGGGGCGACCGGTCCGGGCAGGCGAGGACCCCGCGGGCCCTACGCCGACGAGGATCTCCTCGACCGCATCCGGCAGGTCCTGGCCGACTCGCCCTGGCTCGGCGAGGGTCACCGCAAGGTGTGGGCCCGGCTCCGCCACGGGGGCACACGGACCTCCAAGCGACGGGTGCTGCGGCTGATGCGCGAGGCGGGGCTGCTGGCACCGGGCCGGGCCGGACGTCCGCGCGGCCCGCAGGTCCACGACCGGAGCATCATCCCCGCCGAGCCCGACGTGATGTGGGGGACCGACGCGACGAGCACGCTGACCGGGGAAGGCAACGCGACGATCTTCACCGTGCTGGACCACTGCACCGCGGAGTGCCTGGGGCTCCACGCCGCCCGACACGGGACGCGGTTCGAGGCGCTCGAGCCGCTGCGCCAGGGCGTGCGGGAGCGCTGGGGGAGGTTCGACGAAGGGGTGGCCGTGGGCCTCTCGCTGCGACACGACCACGGCAGCCAGTTCGTCTCCGACGTCTACCAGGATGAGTTGCGCTTCCTGGGCATCGCCTCGAGCCCGGCCTTCGTGGCCACGCCGGAAGGGAACGGCTGCTGCGAGCGGTTCATCCGGACGCTGAAGGAGCAGCTGCTGTGGGTGTGGCGGTTCGAGACCGTGGTGGAGCTGAACGAGGCCCTGCGGGCGTTCAAGGAGCGGTACAACCGGGAGTGGTTGATTGAGCGTCACGGCTTCCTTGCGCCAGCGGCGTACCGGGAACAGCTCGTTGGGGAGGCTGCGGCGTGAGATCGCGCACGCGACGCACGACGATGGCAGCCCTCTCGCGGGGGGATGCTACGGGCCGTCCGAGGTCGTCGGCGTCGATCCTGAGTGATCCTGTGCGTGCCGTTTTGGCGCGACCGGCCCTCGAAGGCCGCTCGACCCGCAACCGACGCCTTGGAGTGCGGAGTCCTACCCGTCACGCTCTGTCCAGGAAACCGGGTGCGCTACACGCTGGAGTACGCGAAGCGGGCGTATGCTGGTGCGGAGCGCGAGTTCGCCTCGGTCCTGGAACGCATAGACCGCGGCGAGGAACCCCCGCTCTGACCGGCTCGGGTGCCCCCGAGGTCGTTCGCGCGATGGGCGACGGGGTTCGTCGGCGGAGCGGGCGCGGCGCCCTTCGGGCGGTCCCGGAGGTCCTCGTCGAGTCGCGGAGGAGGAGGGTTCGATGCGCGTGGCCGTCGGGGCCGATCACGCCGGGTTCGCTCTGAAGCAGCTGCTCGCCGAGCGGATCCGCGAGATGGGCCACCAGGTCCTCGACCTCGGAACCCACAGCGCGCAGGCCGCGGACTATCCGGACTTCGCCGAGGCGGTCGGGCTCGCCCTCGTCGAGGGGCGCGCCGATCGGGGTGTCCTCGTCTGCGGGAGCGGTGTCGGCGCGTCCGTGGCGGCCAACAAGATCCGCGGCGTGCGCGCCGCCGTCTGCCACGACACCTACTCGGCCCGCCAGGGCGTGGAGCACGACGACATGAACGTGCTCGTCCTCGGCTCGCGGGTCGTCGGGCCGGCCCTCGCCGAGGAGCTCGCCCGGGCCTTTCTCGGGGCCGTCTTCGGCCGCGAGGAGCGCCACGCGCGGCGCCTCGAGAAGGTTCGCGACCTGGAAGAGAGGGGCTTGGGTCGAAGCCGGGAGCGCGCGGGGCCGGGCCGCGCCGTGCCGAAGGGCTCGGGCCTGTCCGCGGGGAGCTGACGGGGGCCCCGATGCAGATCGGGATGGTCGGCCTCGGCCGCATGGGCGCGAACATGACTCGACGGCTGCTCCGGCGCGGTCACCACTGCGTCGCCTACAACCGCAATCCGGAGCCGACCCGGGCGCTGGCCAGCGAGGGCGCGACCGCCGTCTTCAGTCTCGACGAGCTCGCCGCGAGGCTCGAGCGCCCGCGCGCCGCCTGGCTGATGGTCCCCGCAGGGGCCGCCACCGAGACGACCGTGCTCGCACTGGCCGAGCGGTTCGAGGCCGGCGACATCATCGTGGACGGCGGGAACACGTACTTCAAGGACGACCTGAGGCGCGCGCGGGCGCTCGCCGCGAAGGGGATCCACTACGTGGACGTGGGCACGAGCGGGGGGGTGTGGGGTCTCGAGCGCGGCTACTGCCTCATGATCGGAGGCGAGCGGGAGGCGGTCGAGCGGCTCGGCCCGATCTTCGAGGCCCTCGCCCCGGGTCGGGGCGACGTGCCGCCGGTCGCGGGTCGGACGGGGCCCGGCGGCACGGCCGAGCAGGGCTACCTCCACTGCGGGCCGGTCGGAGCCGGCCACTTCGTCAAGATGGTCCACAACGGGATCGAGTACGGCCTGATGCAGGCTTACGCCGAAGGGTTCGACATCCTGAGGAACGCTGCCACGGGCCGCCGCCCGGAAGGCGAGCGCTACGCGTTCGATCTCCCCGGCATCGCCGAGCTGTGGCGGCGGGGGAGCGTCATCGGTTCGTGGCTCCTCGACCTCGCGGCCATGGCCCTGGCCGAGAACCCCGACCTCGCCGGGTACGCGGGCCGGGTCGAGGACTCGGGCGAGGGCCGCTGGACCATCCTGACGGCGATCGAGGAGGCGGTCCCGGTGAACGTGCTGTCGGCCGCCCTCTACGCCCGCTTCCGCTCGCGGGAGGAGGGAAGCTTCGCGGACAAGCTCCTGTCGGCGATGCGGGAGAAGTTCGGCGGCCACGTCGAGCCGCCCGCGCGGAGCTGACTTCGAGACCTCGGCGCTCCCTGCCGCCCCGGCGAGATGGACGGACTCGCGCGGCGACGGCCCGATCTGCGGACGCGGAGGCGTTGGATCGAGCGTTTTGGCCCGCACCGGGCCGCGGGGCGAAGAGGCGACTCGGCAAGAACGTGAACGCGCCCGCCGGCGAATGGGGACGAGGGAGCGGGCTGCACTCCGGACCCGATTCGCCTTCTCGACGGGGAAAAGGGGTCGCCGCACGCGTTTCCCGACACCGGCGCGACCGCTTTCGCGCGAGCCGCTGCTTTCCCGAGACGAGGTTCGCCGGCATCGAGACCGACGGCGGGGCGATCGAGTCCGCGCGAACCCACGGGCCGGGCCGCGGACCCCCCGGACCTTCGCCGCGGCGATCTCCCGGATCCCGCCCCCTCGAAGGCCTCGACCGACCGCAGCGCGAACGTCGTGTGTTCCACGGCGGTCCTCGGCCGCCTGCCCCGCGGCCGGATCCGGAACGGCGTCTTCTCGATCCGTGGCGATCGGCGCGGCGCGCCCGCGATCGCTCGCGTCGAACCCGCGCGCGGCGGGATGCGCGACCCGATCGTGTGCTGTCCGTCCCCTCGTTCGCGCCCCGTCGTCCAAGCCGGCCCGGCCGCCTGCTGGAACGGGCCCCGGTCAACCCGTCGTTGCTGAAGGCCGTTCCACGCCGCCCCCTCGAGCTGCCCGCAGCCGGTGGCGGGGCACCGGCGTGGGCGCGCCCTCCGGGCAGCCGAGCCGCTCGTTGATCGCCGGCGCGAGGAGCTTCAGGATCTCGAGCGGCAGCGCGCTCGTGAAACGATAGCGGGCCGCCTCCTCCCCCTCGACCGTGGCCGTGACGACCCCGTAGTAGCGGTCGCCGATGTAGAACGCGAAGGCGGCCGTGCGGCTCACAGGTCGCGAGGAGACAAGCCCGCCGCCGCGGGCGAAGGTCTCGTAACGGTTGTCGCCCGATCCGGTCTTGCCTCCGACCGGGACAGGGCTCCCGTCCGGACCGCAGAAAGCCTGGCGCACCCTGCGGCCGGTCCCCTCCTCGACGACGTCGGCCATCACGGCCCGCAGCGCGCGCGCCACCTCGGGCCGCATCACGGACTCGCCCGGCCCCGGGGCGGGCTCGAAGACGGTGTGGTAAGGAGTCCCGGCGCCGAAGCGCAGGCGGCGGAGCGCCACCGGGGGCGCCCGCACGCCGTCGTTCACGATGATCCCGACCAGCTCGGCGAGCGCCGACGGCCGGTCGCCCGAGCTTCCGATCGCTGTCGCGTACGAGGGCACGAGCCTCTCGAACGGGAAGCCGAGCGCCTTCCAGTGGGGGGCCATCCGCTCGAAGGCGTCGCGCTCGATGCGGATGCGGAGCCTGAGGTCCTGCGCGTGGCGGTGGCGCGTCCTGAAGAGCCAGGCCGAGCAGACTCGCCGCGCCTCCTCGCTCCGGGCGAGGATCTCCTCCCAGCCGAGATCGGGATCGGCGGCGAGCCGCCCGGCGCACCAGACCTCGAGCGGGTGCCGGTCGAGCAGATAGCCGTAGTCCGAGATCTTGAGCCGAGGATCGCCGTAAGCCCGGGCCAGCCGGCGCGCCTCCTCGAGCGTGATCCCGGGAACCCTCGGCCGGAGAAATCGATAAAGCTCCTCGGGCCCCGAGCCCGGGTTCCATGCGAAAAAGATCATCGAGAGGCTGCGAGGCGAGGCGAGCCTCTCCTCCTCGAGGAGGCGCCGCAGGATCTGCCCGGTCGTCCTGAGGCCGCGATACCGGACGTACGCCCGCCACAGCGCCTCTCGAGCTTCCTCGTCGGCGATCTCCTGGAGCATCCGCTTCCGCACCGGATCCTTCGGGTCCTCGAGAACCTTCCTGGCGTCGTACGGCAGGCGCGCCTCGTGGTAGCGCACGAGGTCCCGCATGAGCCGCACGAAGACCAGGTTCGTCGAGTGGACGACCGCCCGCCGGACGGTCATCACCCTGCCGTCGTCTCCGGGATCGAAGTTTCGGAACGTGTGGACGCCGCCGCCCGTGAAGAACGCCTCGGCCGGGCTCGCCGAGTACGTCCTCTCGAGCGCCTCCTCGAGGAAGCTCTCGAGGCCGGGGCGCGGGCGCTCCCGCAGCGCCCGCGCTGCCCAGCGCGTGATCGGGTCGCGCGCGGCGAGCTCCCGCACTCGGAGCTCCCGCGGACCGAGCCGCGAGAGCTCGTCGTGGAGCGCTGCGGCGACGTGAAGGTAGTGGGCGAGCGTGCGCAGCTTCGCCGTGCTCCCCAGCTCGAGCTTCGTGCCGCGGATGGCGTCGAACGGCTGCTCGATGCTGTCGGCGTGGACGCGCAGGAGGTCGCCGCCGCCCGTCCTCTCGTAGAGGACGACGCCGTAGGCGACCTTCGCCGGATCGCCCGATGCCAGGAGCCGTTCGGCGACGAGCCCCTTCGATTCCAGGAAGTCCCGGTCGCGGAGATTGCGGAGGAGGCCCTGCACCTTCGCCCGCAGCTCGGCGTCGAGCGACGTGTCCACCTCGAGATCGAGCCGGTCGAGCTCGTACGTGCCGGGAAGGCCGAGCAGGCGCACCAGGTCGGCCCGGACCGCGTTCACCGCCTTGCGCTCGGAGAAGGAGGGAGTGGGTCCGCCGCGCGAGCGGAGCGGTGCGAAACGGATCCGCTCCGCGCGCACCTTCCGGTAGAGCGCGTCGTCGAGGATGCCCGCCTCCCGCAGCAGGTTCTCGTAGCTCGAGACCCGGCGCTCGAGGGCAGCGCGGTCGGCGGCGAGGTACCGGCTCGGCGCGCGGACGGCGCACAGGAGCGCGAGCGCGTGCTTGAAGGCGCGGGCCTTGGCGTCCGAAGCTCCGGGCTCCCGCAGCGCCTCCAGGGCCTCGCCGAGCTCCATCCCGAACCACGCCCGCAGCCCGGGGCCGAGTCCGTAGACCTCGCCGTAGCGAGGCGCCGAGGCGAGCGGCATCGTGTTCAGGTAGTCGAGGACGATCTGCCGGCTCGCCTCTCGCGTGTCGGGCCCCGAACGGTAGGCGTCGAGGCTCGCCGAGGCGATCTGCCGGAGCTTGTCGAGCGCGCCCTGCGTCCTGCCTTCCGCCGAGTGGCGATACTTCTCCATCTGAACCGCGAGGGTGCTGCCGCCCTCGAGCCGGACCGGGAGGCCCGCGCTCCGCCCGGCGTACAGCAGCCCCGCCCGCGCGAGGCGCGGCCAGTCCACCGCCGGGTTCCGCCTCGGACCCGAGGGCCGGGCGAGCTGCCGGTTCTCGATGAACAGGAGCGTGTCGAGAAGCAGGGGCGGCACGTCCTCGAAGCTCGCGAGCATCTGCCGGGACGGCCGGGCGTCGTAGAGCGTCTCGCCCCTCGATCCGCGCACGACGAGCCCCGCGGCCGGCGGCTCACGGTAGGGCGGGTTGATCCCCCAGCTCGCGGTGCGCACGAGCGCGGGGCTGAATCGCGCCTGCTCGGCGACCCTCCAGCCCGCCCGCTCGAGCCGGCGGCGGAAGTCAGGCAGCAGCGCGTAGCCCCGCCGCAGGTCGAAGGGCCCGTCGCGTGGGAAGGCGATGGAGGGGCTCGGCCCGGGCTCGGCCCGGTACGTGAGCGCCGCCGCCCAGCGCGAAAGCACGCGCGACTGGAGCGCCGACGTGCGCGCCTCGTAGGCGATCGCCGCGGCGAACAGCGAGACGGCGGCGA
>JBBIHW010000172.1:0-6945 GCA_037446795.1 Acidobacteriota bacterium | reverse complement strand
TCCGGCGGCTCCCGAAGCGGTCGTCTTGCGGCTCGCAAGAGCACGTCTCCCGCCCTCAGCCCGGATTTCTCGGCCGCGCTCTCGGCGAGAACCGACGTGACCAGAAGCCCCATGTCGTCCGGCGCCCCGAGGTACCGGCGCAGCTCCGGCCCGACCTCGGTGACTGCGAGCCCCGCCGCGAGTTCGACTCCGAAGGCGCGAGAGTCGCCGTCGTCCTCGAGCAGCCAGGCGGCCGTGAAGGTCGGCTTGCGGGCGGCGACGACCGTGATCTCGCGGGGGTCCCCGGCGCGCAGCACGAGGAGCTTCAGCGGCTGCCCGGGCCTCGCAGTCCGCACGAGCCGGCGCAGGCTCGCGCGGTCGTAGGCAGGCCGCCCGCCGACCTCGATCACGACATCGCCGGAACGCAGTCCGGCGCGGGCAGCGGGGCTCGCCGGCACCACCTCCACGACCTCCACTCCCCCGTCGGCCGCATCGGCGAGCAGGAGGCCGAGCCAGGGTCCCGGCTCCGCCACCGCGGCCTCTTGGGAGGGCCGCGGCGTACGGGGCGGCGCGACCGGGCCGTCGCTGGACCCTGCCGGCGACACCGCGAGCGAGACAACGGCGAGGGCGACCGCCCACGGACGCACTCCCGCCAGGCCTCCGCCGCTTCTCCTGCTGCCTCCGGTCGCAGTCATTCCCGTTAGATGTTACGCCCCGGAAAGGCCCGGAGACGAGGTCCGGTTCGGCGACCGGAACCGTCCGCCGCAGGCTTTCCAAACCCTCCCACGCGCAGTATCTTGGGGCGCTGGCCCTGCGTGCGGAAACGTGCGAGGTGCGGACATGCAAGTCACCGACGCCGAAAAGCTCTCTCTCCGAGAAGCGGGCATCGAACCCCGGGCGGGCGCTCACTGGAACCGGCCGGTGGCCGCTCTGTACGAGGAAGCCGTCCGTCGCGGCATGGCGCGCGTGGCGGACATGGGCCCCCTGGTCGTGGACACGACGCCGTACACCGGCCGCTCCCCGAAGGACAAGTTCATCGTGCGCACGGCCACGACGGAGCGCCGCGTGAGCTGGGGAACCGTGAACCAGCCGTTCGAGGAAGCGCGATTCCTCGCGCTCCTCGACCGCGTGCGCGCGCACCTCGGCAGCCGCGACCTGTTCGTCCAGGACCTGAGGGCGGGCGCGCACCCCTCCCACAGCCTCGCCGTGCGGCTCGTGACGGAGAGTCCCTGGCACGCGCTGTTCGCCTCGCACCTGTTCCTGGCGCCGGACGGTGCCTCGCGCGGCTCGTTCGGCGAGCGAGGATTCCACATCCTCCACGCGCCGACGTTCAAGGCGGACCCGGCCCGGGACGGGACGCGCAGCGAGGCGTTCGTGGGCCTCCACCCGGACCGGCGCATCGTGCTCATCGTGGGCACGAGCTACGCCGGCGAGATCAAGAAGTCCGTCTTCACGACGCTGAACTACCTGCTCCCGCTCCAGGGAGTGCTCCCGATGCACTGCTCCGCCAACGTGGGGAGCGCGGGAGACGTCGCGCTGTTCTTCGGCCTGTCCGGGACCGGGAAGACCTCTCTCTCCGCCGATCCGCACCGGCCGCTGATCGGCGACGACGAGCACGGGTGGGCGGACGATGGGGTGTTCAACTTCGAGGGAGGCTGCTACGCCAAGGTCATCCGCCTCAACCCGGAGCACGAGCCGGACATCTACCGCACGACCCGAAGCTTCGGCACCGTCATCGAGAATGTCGTGTTGGACGAGCAGACCCGGCGGCTCGACCTCGACAGCGACGCCATGACGGAGAACACGCGGGCGGCCTACCCGATCTCCTTCATCCCCAACATCGTCCGGGAGGGCCGGGCGGGCCACCCGCGCAACGTGGTGTTCCTCACCTGCGATGCCTTCGGCGTTCTCCCCCCCGTCGCGCTCCTGTCGCGCGAGCAGGCCATGTACTACTTCCTGAGCGGATACACCGCGAAGGTGGCCGGGACCGAGCGCGGCGTCCGCGAGCCACAGGCCACGTTCAGCGCTTGCTTCGGAGAGCCCTTCCTGCCGCACCCGCCGCAGACCTACGCGCAGATGCTCGGCGAGAAGATCCGCCGCCACAACCCCCGCGTCTGGCTCGTGAACACGGGCTGGACCGGCGGCCCCGTCGGCGTGGGCCGTCGGATCCCGATCCCGTTCACCCGCGCCATGGTCCGCGCCGCCCTCGAGGGGGGACTCGACGGGGTGGAGCGGAGGAGCGATCCCGTCTTCCGCCTGGGCGCGCCCGTGCGCGTTCCGGGCGTGCCGGACGAACTGCTGCGGCCGAGAGACACCTGGCCGAGCGGTGCCGACTACGACGCCAAGGCGAAGGACCTCGCCCGCATGTTCCGGGAGAACTTCGCTAGATACGAGGCGGGCGTGCCCGAGGAAGTCCGGGCCGCAGCCCCCGGCGCCTGACCCGCGGCGGTCGGCAGCGGCCATCGGCTGCGGGGAGGGCGCCGGTGTTCGAGGGCCCCGCCTTGAGGAGGTCGGGCCGTCGCCTCGGGGCCACCCTCGAGGTGGCCGCGATGACCGCTCTTCTTCTCTCGTACATCTGGGGATGGCAGGACGCGTTCCCCGGGCACTTCCTCCTCGTCTTCGTTCTCTACGGGCTGCTCGGGGCTTTCTCCCACGCCGCCCGCCGGGAGGGGGCGGGAGAAATCGGTGTCGGTGCCGGCCACTTCCGGCGTGCGCTATCGCTCGGGTTCGCCGTCGTGGGCCCGCCGGTCGGGCTCGTTCTCGCTGGCGGGGCGATGGCGGGAACGCTGGCGATGCCGCCGCTCGAGGCCTGGCCGGCCGTGCTGGCCTGGCACCTGTTCTGGGGCGCGGCGCAGCAGTACGGTCTGGCGTGCTTCTTCTACCGGAGGCTCAGGGAGGCGCTCGGGAACGCGACCCGCGCGAAGTTCGGGGCCGCGACGCTGTTCGCGCTCTTCCACGCGCCGAACCCGTTCCTGGTCCCCGTCACGTTTCTCGCGGGCGTCCTCTCGTGCTGGATCTACGATCGCGCCCCGAACGTCTGGGCGCTGGGGGTCGTCCACGGCGTGACGGGGCTGGTCCTGACGCGAGCCCTCCCCCCCGCCCTCACCGGAGCGATGCGGGTCGGCCCCGGCTACCTGCGGTCGCTCGGCTCCGCGTGAGCTCAGCCGAGGCGGTAGTGCTTGCGGACGGGTCGCCGAACGTCCCAGGTGCACGACATGCCGGCCGGAAACGTGACGAGGTCTCCCTTTCCGACCGTGACCGCCGCTCCTCCCTCGGGCGTCACGACGACCTCCCCCTCGAGGAAGTAGCAGGTCTCCTCGGCGTCGTAGGTCCACGGGAACGTGGAGACCTCCTTCGTCCAGGTCGGCCAGCGCTCGACGCCGAGCTGCCTGAGCCTCGCGGGGTCGGCGTCCCGCTCCACTCGGATCTGCTTCATGGCTGCCTCGTACAGCTCCGAGGCTAGTCGAACCCGCCGGAACGGGTCAACCATCCGGCAGGGCCCCGCGCTCCGCCTCCTCCTCCCCGGCCCCGCGAAGGCGCCTGGCGGCGTCCTCGGCGAGCTCGCGGTACCGCGCGGCGTCCTCGCCCCGTCCGAGCCGGGCGTACGCTTCCGCGAGCAGCGCGAGCGCTCGCGGGTAGTCGGGCCAGATCCGGACCGCTCGCTCGAGGGCCTCGACGGCCTCGCGAGGACGGCCGGTCCTTAGCCGCGTCCTTCCCACGTTGGCGAGTGCCTTCACGGAGCGAGGCGAGGCGGCGGCGGTCGCCTCGTCGAAGGCGACGAGGCTTCTGTAGTCCTGAGTGCGCGCCGCCGTGCGCGCAGCCAGCAGAGCGACGACGCCGAGCGCGAGGCCGATCCGAGCGCCCGCCGCGCCGCGGCCGCGGACGATGAGCACGCCAGCCAGGCCGCACGCCCCTGCGAGAGGGAGGTAGGCGAGCCTCTCCGCGAACACGCTCCCGATCGGGAACGCGATGTTGGACGTCACCGAGAACGCCGCAGGAACGAACACCCACAGGTAGAGCCCGGCGGGCGAGCGCCGGGCGAGAAGGACTGCGGCGACCGCCCACCCGCCCAGCAGGAGGAGCGCCCCGGCGAGCCCCCAGGGAAAGGCGGGGATCACGGGAAGCTCCGCGTATCCGTACTCGACCGTCAGGGTCGCGGGGAGGGCCATCTTGACCAGGTACAGGCCCTGCAGCAGCACGGCGTTCGCCACGCGGGTCGCGACCCCGACTCGGACCAGCGGATTGTCCACCCACGGCGGCTCCTCGAGCCCCCAACCGACGGCTCCCGCTCGTGCCGCGAGAAACAACCCGACGGCGCCGATCCAGGCGGCGACGGTCGCGCGAAGCATCCGCGCCCGTCCCGCGCGGGCGCGCGCCACGAGCCACCACAACAAGAGCAGTCCCGGCCAGGCCAGGGCGCTCTCCTTGGAGAACAGCGCGCCGAGGAGGAGCACCGTCGAGCCGGCGAGGCGCAGCCGCGCGCGGGCCCGCCCCGCTGCCGCGTCGAGCGCCGAAAGGAAGGCCGAAACCCCGAGCAGCGCCGCGAGAATCTCCGCGCGACCCACGGCGGTCAGAACCGCCTGGCTCGCGAGCGGGTGCACCGCGAAGAGCGCCGCGCCGCACAGCGCCTCGGGCCGCGCGATGCGATCGCCCCCCTCCGCCCCCTCCCGCGCCGCGCCGAGCCGAGATGCGACCCGCTCGAGCATCCCGAACACGGCGAGCACCGCCCCCACGTGCAGCAGGAGGTTCACGGCGCGGAACCCGACCCTGGTGGGCGCGGCGCGGAGGTTCCACGACAGCGTCAGGACCGTCAGCGGGCGGTAGAGGTCGGAGCCGGCGTGACGGCTGCCGTACCAGAAGTCGCGACGGAAGATCTCGATCGGGCTCGCTCGGCCGAGCCACGGATTCTCGAGCAGGGTCCGATCGTCGTAGAGAAGCGGGTGGGAGAGGGAGCCGAGGTAAGGCAGGGTCGCGAGCAGCGCCAACGCCCCCGACAGCGCGAGCCTCCGGCCACCGCCACCGGCTCTCGCGGCCCTCGAAGGAGTCACGGGAAGCGACCGGCTACCAGTACTTCTCGAAGTGGATGTTTCCCGGAAGGTTGCGACGGTCGGCCCGGAAGCCCCGCTCCTTCTCGAGCACCTCGATGACGCCCTTCGGGTTCGGGTAGACGGTGCGCCCCTCGCGCTCGACCGGGATTCCGATCATCGCAGGGTTCCCGCACAGAAACACGTGCACGCGCTCGGGGTCGAGCCGCAGGCCTGTCGCCTCCTCGAGCTCGCCGGATGCGATCGCGTCCTGGATGTACTTCTTGGGCCCGCCTGCGTCGCGCGTGGTCAGGGTCATGTACGCGTAGTTGGGGTAGAGCCGCTCGAGCCGGCGATGGACGTCCAGGTAGGCCCGATCCTCCCGCCGCCGACAGCACACGACCGAGGCGATGCGCCCCTCGTGTCCCGACCGGAGCAGGTGCCAGATCATCTTGTTGTGCGGAGCTTCGCCGGTGCCCGTGGCGCAGAACAGGACGTCCTGACCCGGCCGGATCGGATCGAGCGTGTAGGTTCCGGTGATCTTCGGCCCGAGCCAGATCCGGGCGCCCGGCTCCAACGGAAACAGCCTCGGCGTGAACGCCGGGAGATCGCCCTCCTCCAGCCCTTCCCGAACCAGGACGATGTAGAACTCGAGGAAGCGCTCCTCCTCGGGGCGGATGAGCCGATCGGCGGTCGCATCGAGCACCGGAGAGGAAATGGAGAACGCGCGGCGGACGAGCCGCGTCAGCGACTCCGGCCCGGGCTCCTCGACGCGGCAGCCGGCGAGCCAGGGCTCCCAATAGCCGAGTCCCAGCGTCGCCCACTGGCCCGGCCGGAAGCTCGGCAGCGGGCCGTCCGGCACGACGCGCATCAGCAGCAGGTCCTCGTGGACGCGGCGCATCCAGGCGACGGTCGCGTTGTAGTGCCGGCTGCGAAGCGCTCCGACATCGAGCCCGTGCTCCTGGATCCGGACGCTCTCCTGCCGCTGACCGCTCATCCTCGCTCCTCGCCGGGCCGGCGCGGGCCGATCGGGGAAGCGGAAAGTATAGCCTCGTATGGAGGCGAGCCTACGGGCGCCGCCTCGCGACGGCGGCGTCATCGGCAGCGGCGGAGGCGGACGGGGAGGGGACAGGGGCGGTGAACGCGGCTCGTCCGCATCCCCTACTTCCCGCTGCTCCGCGAGGACAACGCGCGCAGGGGATTCTTCGAGCGCGCGGAGCACGAGGCGATCAAGGCGCACCTGCCGGACCCTTACTGTGACATCGCCGAGTTCGCCTACCGCACCGGCTGGCGCAGGGGCGAGATCGAGGGCCTCGAGTGGAAGGACGTGGACCGCGAGGCGGGCACGGTGTTTCTGTGGACCTCGAAGAACAAGGAGCCGCGGACGTTCCCGCTCAGGGATGCGGAAGGCCGGCTCAACGAGGTCGGCGAGCTGATCGAGAAGCGCTGGACGATGCGGGCCTACGAGGCCGCGAACGGGCCCGCGCTCTCGAGATTCGTGTTCCACGTCGCGGGGCACCGCGTCTGGAACCTCCACCACGTGTGGCCGAAGGCCGCGGCCGCGGCGAACCTTCCGGGCCGGCTCTTTCACGACTACCGCCGCACCGCGGTCCGGGACCTCGTGCGGGCCGGCGTCCCCCAGGCGGTCGCCATGAGCATCACCGGGCACAAGACGGATTCCGTGTTCCGCCGCTACAACATCACGTCGGACGCGGACAAGGTCGAGGCGGTCGCCAGGCTCGCGCTCGCGAGCTACCGGGCGAGTCGGCCCGCGGGCGGGGTGAACGTGGTCGAGATGGCTCGCGGATGGACACAAGTTGGGCACAAGGGCTCGGAGACCTCTCCCGAGGCCTCCGAAAAATCTCGAAATGTCAAGCTTTTTTGGTAGCGGGGGCAGGATTTGAACCTGCGACCTTTGGGTTATGAGCCCAACGAGCTACCG
>JBBIHW010000171.1:6654-6961 GCA_037446795.1 Acidobacteriota bacterium | reverse complement strand
GGCGGCCGGGCTCGACCAGGCGCCACGCCCCCCCGGCCCCGCCCGCGGCGGCAAGGACCGCGGCGAGAAGCGCGCCGAGCCCGACGAGCAGGCAGACGCCCTGGATCGCGTCCGTCATGGCGTCGGCGAGGAGGCCTCCGAGCGCCGTGTACAGGATGACGACCGCAGCGGCGAGGGCCATCGAGATCGCGAGGTCCAGCCCGGAGCTCGCGGCGAGAAGCTGGCCGAACGCCCGGATCTGCGCCGCCCCCCAGAGCAGAGACGTCGGGATCATGAGCAGGACCGCGACCTTCTCCTCCCGGTTCAG
>JBBIHW010000171.1:0-6644 GCA_037446795.1 Acidobacteriota bacterium | reverse complement strand
CCCGAGTAGCGATCGCGGAAGAGGTCTCCTAGGGTCGTCAGCTTCCGGCGCCAGAGCGGCCCGGCGAACAGGAACCCCATCAGGAAGAGGCAGAGCGCGTAGCCGAAGGGGTCGGCGCGACCGCCTGCGAGGCCGTGCTCGTAGGCGGCTCCGGCCGCCCCGATGCAGCTCTCCGCACCGAACCAGGTGGCGAAGATGCTGAAGGTGGCCAGAGTGTAGCCGAGCCTGCGGCCGGCGAGCAGGTAGTCCTCCTCGGAACGGATGCGCCGGGTCACGGCGACTCCCACGAGCACCTGCAGGCCGACGTAGCCGAGGATGCCGAGCAGCATCGGGCTCATCGGCGTGCAACCTTACGAGCGCCCTCCACGGAGGTCAATCCCGCCGCCGCTTCGTGGCGCCCAGGTGGGAGGAGGCGGCTTGCTACAATGCGTCCGCGTCGCCAGTGCAGCGAGGGAGCGCTTGATCCCGGCGAACCGTGAAGGGAGCCCGGCCGGGGGTTCGGAGTCCATCGCCCTCGAGGGCTTGAATGCGGCCCAGCGGGAGGCCGTCCTCCACCCGGGCGGGCCGCTGCTCGTTCTCGCGGGCGCCGGCTCGGGGAAGACTCGCGTCATCACGCACCGCATCGCCCACCTCATCCTCGACCGCGGCGAGCCGGCGGAGCGCATCGTGGCCGTGACGTTCACCAACAAGGCCTCGGCCGAAATGCGCGAGCGCGTCGCGAGGCTTCTCGGGGGTCCGCCCGAGGGGGCGTGGATCGGCACCTTCCACGCCTACTGCCTGCGCCTCCTCCGGCGCGAGGGGCATCGGGTCGGCCTCGCTCCCGGCTTCGCCGTCTACGACGCGGACGATCAGGTGGCGGTGGTGCGGCGGATCCTGAAGGAGATGGGACTCCCCGATGCGGCCCCGGCCGCCCGGACGCACCTCGGCCGGATCAGCCGGGCCAAGAACGCGCTGGTCACCCCGGAAGCCTACGAAGCCGAGGCCTTCTCGGCCGATGCGCGCCTGACCGCCCGCATCTTCCACCGCTACCGGGAAGCGCTCGAGCGGGCCAGCGCCGTGGACTTCGACGACCTGCTCCTGCTCGCGCTCGACCTCCTCGACGGCGCCCGCCACCCGGAGATCCTCGCCCGCTACGCCGGCCAGTGCCGTCATCTCCTCGTGGACGAGTACGAGGACACGAACCGGCCGCAGGATCTCCTTCTCCGAGCGCTCGCCTCGGTTCACGGGAACCTCTTCGTCGTGGGCGACGAGGATCAGTCCATCTACGCCTTCCGGGGCGCCGACCTGCGGAACATCCTCGACTTCGAGCGCGACCATCCCGGCGCGCGCGTCATCAAGCTCGAGCAGAACTACCGCTCCACGGGAACCATCCTCGACGTGGCGGGGGCGGTCATCTCCCGGAACACGCTGCGCAAGGGAAAGAGCCTGTGGACCGGCAACCCGCGGGGCGAGCCGGCGGTCCTCTGCCAGGCCGCCGACGACCGCGCCGAGGCCGAGTGGGTCGCCCGCGAGATCCTCGCGCTTCTCCCCGACTTCCCCTACGAGGAGATCGCCGTCCTCTATCGCACGAACGCCCAGTCCCGGCCGTTCGAGGAGATCTTCCGCCGCGACCGGATCCCCCATCAGGTGGTCGGAGCGGTCCGTTTCTACGAGCGCCGGGAGGTCAAGGACGTCCTGGCCTACCTGAAGCTCCTCGCGAACCCGGCCGACGACGCCGCGTTCCGCCGCGCCGCCGCCACGCCTCCGCGGGGAATCGGCGAGGCGACGATCGGCGCCGTCGAGGAGACCGCCCGGGCTTTCGGGTCGAGCCTCCTCGACGCCGCCGCCCGCGCCATCGAGCACGGCCTCGTGGGGGGCCGCTCGGCGCGGGCGCTCCGCGACTTCCTGTCGCTCCTCGGCGAGTTGCGGGCGCTGTCCGGGCAGCTGCCGCTGGTCGAACTGCTCGGCGCCCTGCTCGACCGGATCGGCTACGAGGCCTACCTCGAGCGGACGTATCCCGAGGAGGGGGCGGATCGCATGGAGAACGTCCGGGCCCTCGTCTCCGCCGCCGCCGAGCACGAGCGGGAGACGCCCGACGCCTCGCTCCAGACGTTCCTCGACCGGTCCGCCCTCGTGTCGGAGGCGGACGAGGTGGGGGCGCGGCCGGGCGTCACGCTCATGACGGCGCACTGCGCCAAGGGCCTCGAGTTTCGAGCCGTGTTCGTCGCGGGCCTCGAGGAGGGACTGCTCCCGCACGCCCGCTGCGCGGGCGACCGGGCCGCTCTCGAGGAGGAGCGCAGGCTCTTCTACGTGGCGATGACGAGGGCGCGGGAGCGGCTCATGCTCTCTCGCGCCGAGACCCGCCTCAGCCAGGGAGTCCCGGTGCCCTGCCGGGCGTCGAGGTTCCTCGGAGAGCTGCCCGCATCCGCGGTCCGGGAGGTTCTCGCGGGGGCGAGCTGGGCGAGCCTCGGCGAGCCGCGAGGCCGGCGCAGTGCCACCGACCGAGAGGGCTGGGGCTCCTCTGCGGCGAGGGCGGCGGCACGCTCGGCGCGGGAGGCCCCGTCCGCGATCGTCCCCTCGGAGGATGCCGGCGACGGTTTGCGGCCCGGGGCCTGGATCCGCCACCCGCAGTTCGGCGCCGGCCGCATCCTCGAGCGCGAGGGCTCGGGCCGCAGCCTCAGGCTCACGATCCACTTCTCCGCGGGCGGAAGGAAGAAGATCCTGCCCGCCTTCACGCGCCTCGAGGTGATGCACGAGTGACCGAGCGGGCGAGGCGCGGCAAGGGAGCGACCCGATGAAGGCCACCGAGATCCGGAAGGGACACATCATCAAGATGGGAGGCGACCTCTTCCGCGTGCTCTCGATGCTGCACATCACGCCGGGAAACTGGCGGGGGATGGTGCAGACGAAGCTCCGGAACCTGAGGAGCGGGGCGCAGAACGAGGTTCGCTTCCGCTCGGAGGACGAGGTCGAGAGGGTCGCCCTCGAGACGCGGCAGATGCAGTATCTCTATCAGGACGCCACGGGCTACCACTTCATGGACACCGAGACGTACGAGCAGGTGAGCCTGCCCGAGGAGATGGTGGGCGACGCGATGCCCTACATCGCGCCGGAGACCGTCGTCACGCTGGACTGGCACGAGGGCAAGCCCGTCGGGATCGAGCTCCCGGCGGCGGTGGACCTCAAGGTGGTCGAGACCTCGCCGGGGATCAAGGGGGCGACCGCCTCGGCGCAGCGCAAGCCGGCGAAGCTCGAGACCGGGCTCGTCGTCCAGGTGCCGTCGTTCATCGGCGAGGGGGAGATCGTGCGCGTCAGCACCGAGGACGGCGCCTACCTCGGGCGCGGCGAGTAGGCCCGCCCGCCGGTCACGGGCCTCTGCCGGAGTGTAAGGAGGGGCCGGGGCATCGCCATTCCGGCGGATGCCGGAACCCAGTCCGCTGTGCGATGGAGGGAACTTTCTGGACTCTGGCTTTCGCCAGGGTGACGGGCTTTCGCCAGGGTGACGGGCTTTCGCCAGGGTGACGGGCTGACGGAGTCGAAGGGCCGTCCCCCGTCGGGTCGGCTCGGCTCGATCAGGCCTCGAAGAGCTCGGCGACCCGCAGGCGAAAGCCCGGCAGGACGTCCTCGCCGTCGAGCTCGTCGTGCGGTCCCAGGACTCGCGGGGCCAGGAGCGACCGATAGGCGCGGACCTTGCGGCCCCCGGGGTCCACGACCCAGACGAGCCGCGTCCCCGCCGCGAGGTAGTCGGCGACCTTCGCCCGCATCTCCACGGGCCGGTTCGAGGGCGAGAGGATCTCGACCGCGAGGTCCGGTGGACCCGGGAAGAACCCCTCGACGTCGCCGGCCTCCTCGACCCGCTCCTTCGTGACGAAGGCCAGGTCGGGCCCGCGGACCGTGTCCGGATCGCGCGCCAGGACGAACCCGGCGTTGTTCACCACCAGGCCGAGTCTCTTCGCGCGAACGAAGCCCCCCAGGGCGAGCGCGAGCTGGATGACGACCCGGCCGTGCCTCGTGCCGGGCATGGGCTCCGAGGTCACCCACCCTTCCACCAGCTCGTGATCCATCTCGTCGTCCGGGAGGGCGTAGAACTCCTCCGCGGTCAGAATGCGGCGCTCGAGCGACCTTTCCATGCCCGCGATGATACGGCGGCGCGGGCGAACAGACCAGGCTTCGGGCCGCCGGGAACACGAGGAGGTTCCCGGCGTGGGACCGCGACGGCCTGGCGGGAGCGGAGGGCACGTCTCGCCAGGCGGCGCCGGTTCGGAGCCGACGTTCACGCCAGCTCGTGGGTCTCGCCCGGCCGGAGAACGAGGGCCTTCCCGCCGCCGGCCTCGACCTTCCGTACGAACTCGGCCGGGTCCGCCGCGATCACCTCGAACGTGTCGTAGTGCATCGGGATGTTCACGCGGGCGCGCAGCAGCCCGGCCGCCCGGACCGCATCGTCCACCCCCATCGTGAAGTTGTCGCCGATCGGCAGCAGCGCGGCGTCGAGCGGGCCCCAGGCCTCTCCGATGAGCTTCATGTCGAGAAAGAGGCCCGTGTCCCCCGCGTGGTAGACCTTCCTGCCGCCCATGGTGAGCACGATGCCCGCCGGGTTTCCCAGCGGCTCCCCGTTCGGTCCGGTCGAGCCGTGAAGGGCCAGGGTGAGCTTGACGTGACCGAAGGGGAACTGGCGGCCGCCGCCGATGTGGAGCGGGTGGCCCTGGCAGCCCCTCGCCGTGCAGTAGCCGACGATCTCGTAGTTGGAGACGACGAGCGCTCCGGTGCGCCTGGCGATGTCCACCGTGTCCCCGAGATGATCGCCATGACCGTGCGTGACCAGGATCGCGTCGAGCTTCTGGAACGAGTCGGGCTTCACGCGGGCCTGGGGATTGCCCGTCAGAAACGGGTCCACGAGAACGCGGTGCGTGCCGTCCTCGAGCTCGAAGCAGGCGTGGCCGTGATAGCGCATCCTCAACATGGGCACCTCCCGGACCGAAGGACACCGGGCCGGACCCCCCCGCATCCCTCTCGGATCACGTCCTCCTCTCCCGGCCGGAGCGCGACGCGACAACGAGGAAGGCCTCTCGCGCCGCCCGGATCGTCTCGTCCACGTCGGAGTCGTCGTGGGCGAGCGAGACGAAGGCCGCCTCGAACTGCGAGGGCGGGAAGTACACGCCTCGGTCGAGCAGGCCGTGGAAGAACGCGCCGTAGTCGAGCGCGTCGGCCCTCGCCGCCGAGGCCTGATCCGTGACCGGCCCTTCGGTGAAAAAAACCGTGAGCATCGAACCGACCCTGTTGATCGTCACCGGGACCCCCGCCTCCCGGGCGGCCCCGGCGAGCCCCTCGGCGAGCCGGGCCGCGAGCGACTCCAGGCGCTCGTGGGCGCCGGGCTCGTCGAGGGCGTCGAGGGTCTCGATCCCCGCGCGCATGGCGAGCGGGTTCCCCGCGAGGGTGCCGGCCTGGTAGACCGGGCCCTCGGGCGCGACACGATCCATGAGGTCCGCGCCCCCGCCGTAGGCTCCGACGGGAAGCCCGCCGCCGAGGATCTTCCCGAGGCAAGTCAGGTCGGGGAGCACGCCGTAGAGGGCCTGCGCCCCGCCCCGGTGCACCCTGAAGCCCGTGATGACCTCGTCGAAGACGAGCAGCACCCCGTGCCTGCGGGTCAGCTCCCGCACGGCCTCGAGGTAGCCGGGAGCCGGCGGGACCACGCCCATGTTGCCCGCCACGGGCTCGAGGATGACGCAGGCGATCCTCTTCCCCTCGGCCTCGAGAAGCCTCTCGAGCGCCTCCGCGTCGTTGTACGGCACGACGTGCGTGAGGGCGGCCACGGCGACGGGTACGCCGGGGCTTCCGGGGATGGACAGGGTGAGCAGGCCCGACCCCGCCTTCGCGAGCAGCGAGTCGGCGTGGCCGTGATAGCCGCCGTCCATCTTGACGATCCCGTCGCGGCCGGTCGCGGCCCGCGCCAGCCGGATCGCCGACATCGTCGCCTCGGTCCCCGAGCAGACGAAGCGCACCTTCTCGACGGACGGGACGCGCTCGCACACGCGGCGGGCGAGCTCGGTCTCGAGCTCGGTCGGGGCCCCGAAGCTCGTGCCGCGACGGGCCTGCTCCGCCACCGCCTCGACGACGCGCGGGTGCGCGTGGCCGAGGATGAGCGGGCCCCAGGACGCCACATAGTCCAGCACCTCGCGCCCGGTCGCGTCGCGCAGGCGCGAGCCCCGGCCCCACTCGAAAAACACGGGCGTGCCCCCGACGGCGCGGAAGGCGCGCACGGGGCTGCTCACCCCTCCCGGCATGTATCGGCGCGCTCGCTCGAAGCGCTCCGCCATCGTGGGCACGCCCGGTCCGGCGCGCGAGGTCACGGGCGCCCTGTGTCTCGCGCGCGCCGGCCATGAAGCCCGCACGCGGCGAACTCGAACAGCGCCGGCTGGCCCGCCCGCGGAGCCGGTGCGGGACGGTAGTACCCGAGCCTCCGGGCCTCGGACAGGATGCGCAGGTAGAGCGTCTTGAAGTCGGGGCCGTGGTCGAAGTGCCGCAGGTGGGCGAGCTCGTGGCAGAGCGTGTCCACGAGGCTCGACTCCTTGAGGGGCTTTCCCGTGACCGCGTGCCGCAGGCGGATCCGGATGAGGCCTCCCGCGTAGCAGATCCCGTAATGGCCCGTCACGCCGTCCCGCTCCGCC
>JBBIHW010000170.1:0-7034 GCA_037446795.1 Acidobacteriota bacterium | reverse complement strand
TCGCCGCCGTGGCGGAGGCTCTCGCGCGGCTCCATCGGTCTCGCACGGTGTCGTCGGCGGCCGTCCCGGGCTCGAGCGGCTCGGCGCGCAGACCGGTCCGCGCCACGGCGGCCTCGATGTCCCCGATGCGGACCTCGCCCTCCCGAACCTCCGCGGTGAGCGTTCCGTTCAGCAGGTCGAACTGCAGCCGCTGTTCCCCGGCGACGATGGGCGCGAGCGCCGCTCTGAGGGCGCGCACCTCCTCGGCACAGTCCATCCCGCGGATGCGGAACACCCGGGTTTCGGTGGCCATCGCAAGAAGTGTAGCAAAGCGGGAGCGGGAGGGCTGCGCGTGCCCTCGCGCTGCGACGGAGCTTCTCGGACCTCTTCCCGCTTCGTTTGCCTGCCCGTTCCGGGCCACGATGGCGCCGGACTGGTCCGAACTCCGGCCAGTGCGGAGTCGGGAACGCCGGGAAAAGAAGGCGTCCGATGATCTGGCTCTCGACGGTGCTCGCGCGGCGGGCCCCGCGGACGGCGGCGAGCGCTTTCGTCCAGGGAGTCAGCCGGCGCCGGCTGAACTGCGGCGCGATCGCGCGGGGTGCTCTGGAGGGTGGTGGGCTCGGTGGCGGCGATCCCGGGGGGCCGGGCGCAGGCGAAGGACTTGTTCGGCCAGGGGAGCGACGGCCTCCCGCCTTCGGGCCTCCGGATCGTCAACCCCCCGCTCCGGACCCGCAAGACAACGCGTCCGTGCCGACGCAGGAGCAGAAGGAGAAGGCCGAGGAGGAGGCCGAGCGGATGCGCTTCGTCCTCCAGCGGGAGGAGCAGGAGGAGCGCGAGCGGATCGAGCCGCGCGACACCGCCCGCTTCCAGCGGGCCGTCGCGCAGGAGACCGAATCCCATCGGTCCTCGGCGGCTCCGGGAGCTTTCCCGACCTCGAAGACTCTCTCCCGCTCGGCGAGCGGCGAGCACGGCTGGCGGCCGCTTCTCGGGCGCCCGTCGAATGCATATGGAGGTCCCGGCCTCCCGTCGCCCCGCACGTCCCGTCGGCCGCAAAGCGATGCAGTTCGGCCGCTCACGACCAGGTCGAAGACCGCGGCGGCGAGCGCTTCGTCCGCCCCTCGAGGGCCGTGCACGGCGACGTCCACCTGGGCCAGGACGCCCTCGACGGTCTTCCGGCTGGCGATCGGCTTCGGCCTGGAATCGCCTGCCTCCGGAGCTTCGACGAGCTGGGCCGGCGCGCAGAAGGTGTCCCACACGACGGAGATGCCGGTCGCGCCACCCGGGATCGAGGTGCGGCCCCGACTCCCGGACCGCAGGACTCGCGCCGCCGAGCGGAGGAGATCCCTCCGCGCTTCGCAGAAACCCTCCAAACCGCGCGCGCTGCCACGAGCCGCCATCGCGACCGGGAGGAACCGGAAGGAGAGGATCGCTCAACCCGGGTGATTCACGAGGGATCGTCGCGGGACCGCGGAGATCGCCGTCGTGCCGGGCACCCGCAGGGGCGAGGACCCGAGGCGTGCTCGAACAGCACGTCGCAGGCTCCGAGACCCGAGGACGCCCGGCAGGATGGCCGCATACGCCGTCGCAGCAGATCCTTCGTGAATCATCCGGGCCAAGCCGCGCGTGCGGTCACGACCCGCGGTACATCCGCAACAGCCGGTCGAGCCGGCCGGCGCTGTCCGCGAGCCCGCCGGGGCGGCTTCGGGCGAGCCAGAGCCTCCGGTACTCCTCGATCAGGAGTCCGAGCGAGGAGGCCAGGCGGCTGCGCGCCGAGGCGGGAAGCGCCTCCACTGCTGCACGGCCGGCCTCGATGCGGGCTCGCCCGAGCTCGCACGCGTGCGCGAGGAGGCTCGCGGCCAGCCGGTACTCCGCAGCGAGGAGCTGGGCGTCGCCGCGCGAGGATCTGGCCCCGCCGAGCCTCCCGACGACCTCCTCGACGTACCGCTCGGCGGCGGAGAGCGCCTCGGCCGCGAGCGAGGCGAACGGCTCTTGGTCGAAGGGGCGCGAGGGCCGCAGGAGGATCCACGCGAGTGCGGAGGCGTTCGCGGGCTCCACACCGGCCAGCCGGTAGGCGTCACCCAGATCCAGGGCCATCCGGCCCATCGCGCCCGCCCTGTCCTCGAAGACGTGCAGGTCGAGCGCGCGCGCGAGATCGAGCTCCCGGTTCCGCTCGCAGCACCAGGCGACCGCCGCGGCGTAGGCGTAGAAGGGGAGTGACACGGCCGGGGGCTGCATGTGCCCGTTGTCGCCCCAGTCGGTCAGGAGCAGCCCCGCCGCCCCGCGAGCGAGGCCGGCCTCGGCCGCGGATCGGATGTTGGCGAGCGCGTTGGCCGTCCGCCCCGCGAAGCTGTTCCAGGACGACGTGCCCGGACAGACGAACCACCGCAGACCGGCGGCGGCGAAGCGGGAGCCCTCCTCCGCGAACGGGTGGCCTGCCTCGTACCCCCAGTCGAGGGCGACGACGTCCTCCGGCAGCTCGCCGATGAGCTCCGGGTGCTTCAGCACGATGTCGCCCCAGAAGCGCATCGCGCGGCCGCGCTCGCGGACGCGCCGGTACACCTCGAGCAGGAAGTCGAGGTAGACCCTCCCCTCGCCCCGCTCGGCGCACGCGCGGCGGCTTCTCCCCTGGCCGACGTCCAGCGTCTCGTCCAGGCCGACATCGAAGGATCGGCTCGAGAAGTGAGGCAGCAGCTCGTCGTACAGCTCCTCGAGAAGGGCGAGAGAGCCCGGATCGAGGGGGCAGAGGCTGCGGCAGACCATCGCCTCCCCTTCCGGCCCCCACGCGTCCGGGTCCTGGATCTCGGCGAGCGGGCGATAGCGGGGGTGGCGCAGCCAGCGCTCCATGTGGCCGAACGAGTTCTGGTTCGGCACGAGCTCCACGAATCGGTCGCGGCAGGCGCGGTCGAACTCGAGCACCTCCTCGCCCGTGAGCGGCGAGGCGCGCTCCCACACCTCGCGGTGGTCGCGGTAGGCGAAGGTGTGCTCGGTGTACAGCTCGAGCTCGTTGAGTTTCAGCTCCTCGAGCAGGTCCGCGAGCTGACGCAGGGTTCCCATCGTCGGCACCCGGTCGCGGCTGATGTCGAGCATGAGGCCGCGGCGCGGATAGTCGGGCGCGTCCCGCACCTCGAGGCACGGAAGGCCGGCGTCCGGGTCCGCCTGCCGGGCGATCTGGCGCAGCGTGACGGCCGCGTGCGGGAGGCCGGCCGCGCCGTAGGCTTCGATCTCGATCCGCTCGGGCGTCACCTCGAGCCGGTACGCCTGAGCGGGCCCGCCTCCCTCGACAATGCGCAGGACCGCCCCGAGGAGGCGCGGGCTGCGCCCCGCGGCCGCTGTCATCTCCCAGCGCGCGCCGAGCCGGCCGACCGCCTCCTGCACGATCGCGCCGGTGCGGGCGGCGGCGGCGTCCGGGGCGCCGTCGAGCAGCACGAACCGTCCGGGCACGGGCTTCAGGAAGCCGCCGCGCAGCTCGATCTCCCGAGGGCGAGGCAGGAGAACAGGCTCGTGCTCCATGTCGTTGTCCCCTTGGCTCGACTCAGATCCTGAGCACCGGGAGGATGGATGCCCGATCGTCCGTCCAGAGGTAGCGGCTGCGATCCTCGCCGCCGTCGGGCAGCGGCAGGACGATCCAGCTCCCGTCCTCGTTGAGGGGCTCGAGCGGGTCCCGGTCTCGCGCGAGCACGGCCCAGGTCGAGCGGTCCTTCGCCTCGACCAGCTCGTCGGCCGTCCCCACGGTCACCGACTTGGCGAGGCCGGCGAGCCCGAGGTGGGCGGCCGCGGCCTCCACGACCGGCTCCAGGTCGAGGTACTGGTTGGTCAGGTGGATCGCCAGGAGGCCGTCGGGCCGGAGCTTCCTCATGCACAGCTCGATCGCCTCTCGCGTGAGCAGGTGGACGGGGATCGCGTCCGAGCTGAAGGCGTCGAGCACGATCAGGCCATACGCGCCGTCCGGCGCGCGGGCGAGGCCGAGGCGGCCGTCGCCGAGGACGAACTCGACCTCCGCCTGCGTGTCGCGCAGATAGGTGAAGTATGCCGGGTCCCGCGCGATGCGAACGATCTCGGGGTCGAGCTCGTAGCACGTGATCCGCTGCCCGGGACGGCCGTAGGCCGCGAGCGTGCCGATGCCGAGGCCGACCAGGGCGACCCGGTCGAGCCGCGGCGACGCGCCGAACGTCGCGAACACCTCCCCGATCGGGCTGTTCCGATGATAGTAGCTGGTCGGGACGGCACCGAGCACGGGGTCCACCGCCTGGAGCCCGTGCCGCGTGCTCCCGTGGTTGAGCACGTTGTAGGGGACGGCGAACGTCCGCGTTCCGCCCTCGGGCGTGGTCTGGCGAAACGGTCCGATGACTCTTCGCGCGACGCGGTAGGTCCCGAAGTACGTCCGCGCCTGGTAGAGCGTCTCCGAGGGGCGGACGCCGCGGATCCATCCGGCGGCCAGCAGCACGGCCAGGCCGAGGGCGAAGCCCGCCGGCCTCCTGAGCAGAACGAGCACCAGGGCGCTCGGGACGCCGACCTGGATCGCGACGGCGGCGACCTGGTTGCCGGGGCCGAACGTCGCGACAACCGACGAGGCCCGGTACGCGGCGAGCGCGGCGGCTGCCGGCAGGGCGAACTCGAGGAATCGCCAGACCGACTCCCGCCGCCGCGAGCTCGCCTCCCGGTCGGGCCGCAGCAGCGCGGCGAGGAAAAGCGCGGCCGGGTACTCGATCGTGCCCACCTTCGCGAAGAGCACCGGGGCGAGGAGCGCATTGAACGCGCCTCCCAGGACGCCTCCCGCCCCGATCGCGAGGTAGTAGTCCGTGAGCAGGTCCGGGGCCGGTCTCTCGGCGGCGAGTCGGCGGTGGCAGACGTAGCCGGCCATGAAGACGAGCGCCGGGTGGAGGATCAGCAACAACCAGAGGATGGGCCGCACGTACGCCCAGAGGCTCGCCGCCGCGAGCAGGCACAGGGCGGCGAACACATCGCTCGCTGCGTGCGGCGGGTCGCGTCTGTCGCGGGCGAACGCGAGGACGAAGCTGAGCAGGTAGAGCGCGAGGGGCGCGACCCACAGCAGCGGGACCGAGGCGATATCCGTCGTCATGTACGCCGTCGCCCCGAGCAGCAGGCTCGAGGGAACGAAGGCGAAGCCCGCCCACCGGATCCTCTGCCGCCAGGTCGCGCGCTCGCGGGTGCGGCCGCGCGCGGGCTGTCCCGCCGCCCGCGATGGTCGCGCCGCGGACACGCCGCAGAGCGCCACCACGAGCGCGCAGAGGACGAACCCCGCCGACCAGAGCGCGCTCTGCGTGGGCCCATCTCCGGCGCGGCCGGGGCCTCCGAGCGGCAGAAGCGGCTCCACCAGCAGCGGGTAGGCGAGAAGGCCGCCGAGGCTCCCGAGGTTGCTCGCGGCGTAGAGCACGTACGGGTCTCCCGCCCTCCGGTGCGCGGTCGCCGCCAGCCAGCCCTGCAGGAGCGGGGCCGTCGCGGACAGCGCGAGGAACGGGATCCCGATCCCCCGAGTCAGGGCGGCGATCTGCCAGCCGAGGGGCGAGCGGCCCTCGGGAGGACCCGCGCCACCGCCCACGCCCACGGGCAGGAAGCAGACCGCGAGCGCGAGCAGCAGCCCGTGCAGGGCGACCTGCCGCCGCAGCGGGAGCCTCCGGACGAGAAGGTGGGCGTAGGCGTAGCCGGCGAGGAGGCCTGCCTGGAAGAAGACCATGCAGGTGTTCCAGACCGAGGGCGCGCCCCCGAGCCGCGGCAACAGCATCTTCCCGGCCATCGGCTCGAGCAGGAACAGCAGCGCCGCGGACGAAAGGGCGGCGACCGCGAAGAGGAGCAGCACGCTGCGGGATTGTACGGGAAGAACCGCCGGCGCACCGGCGGTGGAAGCTTCCGCCTCCGGCATCTACCATCGGGGCGCGGGGACGAGCGGTGTGGAAGCCAGGCGATCGGATCAGCCACCGGGACAACCCGGAGCTCGGGCCGGGGCGCGTGGTGGCCGTCGAGGGGCGAACCCTCGTCGTCGAGTTCCCGCGCGCCGGCACGAGCCTGCGCATCGCGGCCCAGTCCGATGCGATCGTCCCGTCGCAGGTCGCCGTGGGCACGCGCGTGGTCACCCGGGACGGCGCGGCACCTTGCCTCGTCGAGGCGATCCACGACGACGGCTCCTGCCTGCTGTCGGACGGCCGGATCGTCCCGGACGAGTCGGTGTGGCCGATCGAGGCCGCGACCCGTCTCGCGGACCGGCTCGCCCGCGGCGACGTGGACTCGGTCGAGGCCTTCGCGCTGCGGCTCGAGGCGCTGCGCCTGCGCTCGGTGCGCGAGGCCGGAGGACTCGGCTCGTTCCTCGGCGGCAGGATCCGCCTCTTCCCGCACCAGCTCTACGTGGCCGAGCGGGCGACGCGGTCGGACCCCGTCCGGTGGCTGCTCGCCGACGAGGTCGGTCTCGGCAAGACCGTCGAGGCGTGTCTGATCCTCAACCACCTCGTCCACACGGGCCGCGCCGAGCGCGTCGTCGTGGTGGCCCCCGAGACCCTCACCGTGCAGTGGCTCGGGGAGCTGTGGCGGAAGTACCACCAGGTGTTCGTCCTGCTGGACGGGAAGCGCCTCGCCGACGTGGAACGCGACTACGGTTCCGGGACGAACCCGTTCGAGGTCCACCGCAGGGTCGTCGTCGGTCTCGAGACCCTGATCGCCGACCCCCGCCTGACCGAGCTCGCGGTGGCGGCGGGCGTGGACCTGCTCATCGTGGACGAGGCCCACCGGCTGCGGCGCCCGCCGGGGCACCCGGGCGAGCCCGCCTACCGCGCGATCGCTCCCATGGCCGCGCTCGGCCGCCACGTGCTGCTCCTGACGGCCACACCGCTCGAGGACGACGCCCACGGCTTCTTCCGCCTGCTCCAGCTCCTCCGTCCCGAGGAGCTCCCGGGAGAACTCCCCTTCGAAGAGCTCCTCGGCCGCGGAGGGAAGCTCCCTCCGTGCACGAGCGCGACGCGCAGGGCCGACGTGGGACCGCTGCTCCCGCCCCGCGTGCCGCGGCCCGTGGACCTCGCCGATCACGACGGCTGGCGCGCGCTCGA